>NZ_CAWLMI010000022.1:0-22194 GCF_963862045.1 Aeromonas sp. 159
CCGGGATGATTAGACCACTACACTTCCGCTTTCATTACCGAACGCATTATGCCTCGTCAGGTCGACGAAACGCATGCTTGATCAACACAATACTCACACCAAGCATGCCACCGAGCAGAGTAGCCAACACAACTATCAGCGGACGTCTTGGCTTATCGCGACTCTGAGGTTCATCTGGCGCGTCCAGATAAGAGAAAGGACGAAATGCAATACCGTCCAAAGAGATGCCTTTTAAACGAGCTATCTTTACCTGCTGAGATTGTAATTTTGGTTGATAAACCTCAAGGTCGATCGATTTCAGTAATGACAGTTTTTCTTCCAAACCTTTCGAACCCAGAGAAATGAGGAGACGATCCTGAACGTTATAGTTTTCCAATGGCGCACTGACACCAGCAGCTCTGGCTATTTTGTTAGCCATCACCAATTCTAATATTTCCTGTTGCAGGGCACGTTTAGTATCCTCCTGCATCATCAGGTACTCAGTTTTCATACCATCCAACTGCACATCACGTTGCTCAGCAAGTCGGTGTGTCAACTGTTTTTGTTGAAGCCTGACAATATAGTCGATATACCCTTCCAACATTGCCAGCGACATCTCGGAGGTGGGGGCTGCAAACTTGAGCTCAACACCCGGCATCTCCCCCTTCTTGTCTACAGGCTGAGCCGTGACAGATTTACTCCAGTCGCGCAACGAACGTACCTGTGCCTTGTCATCCAGCCCATGGCTTTTTACAACCTCGGCAAAAAAAGGGCTGGCTTTGAGATAGTTACGACGATTCTCGTAACTGTTGAACTCCAGAATAAATTCCTGGTAAAGATCTTTTCCGCTGGGAAAACCGCCAAGACCCAATACCGCTGCCAGCTTTGATACTTTCAGCATCGGTGTCATCTCTTCCGGCTTTGGCTCTGCAACCACTGCCGAAGCTGACCACTGCTGTGGAGCCAACAGCGCATAAGCGATACCGCCTACAGAAAACATCAGAGTAACCAGCATAATAAGCAGCTTTTGGCGCCACAACACCAGCATCAGCTCACGTAAATCGATCTCGTCTGACCGAGACTCTTGCACCCACTGATTAGGAATAACAGGTGTTTTTTTGTTCATTTGTTCTCTCTTGATTATCAAGGTGTAAAAGCTCTCACAACTGCAACGCAGTACTATTTTGACGAATGATGCTAAGAGTAACCAGCAAAGCAGGGGGCAAGACGATCTTTATCAGACAATAATAACGGCTTTTGCTCAGACAACGGCCATTTTATCGCTAAGTTGGGGCTATCCCATCGAATAACAGCCTCATCATCTGGGTGATAATAATCACTGCATCTGTAAAAAACATCAGCGTTGTCACTTAGTACATAGAAACCGTGCGCAAAACCGGGGGGGATCCAGATAAGCTCGCCACGTTCAGCATTTAATTGACAACCCAACCATTGTCCGTACGTGGGAGACGCTGGCCCGATGTCAACCGCCACATCAAAAATAGTCCCGCTGATAACCTGCACCAGTTTACCCTGTGGTCGATTGCGTTGGTAATGCAAACCGCGCAACGTACCCCCGACCGAACGGCTCAGATTATCTTGCACCAGCGGATAATGGCCACAATGTTGCTCAAACTCATCTTGACGAAAACACTCACGAAATTGGCCACGATGATCAGAAAAAGTTCTGGGCGTAAGGATCATAACCCCCGCCAGCGATGTTGCACGATATTGCATTGATAAACCCATGCGAAAAAGAACCAGATGACCACTTGCTTACTGTTTGACTTCCTAGATCGAACATCCCCTTCAGCTCGAAAATCCAACCCGACTTACACATCAGGCCGCGTAGCAAGCAACCGAAGCAGATATTGACCATATCCATTTTTTGCCAGCGGATTGGCAAGCGCTCTCAACTGGTCGGCATCGATAAATCCCTTGCGTAAGGCGATCTCCTCTGGACACGCGACCTTTAATCCCTGACGCTTTTCGATAGTTTGAATAAAGTTACTCGCTTCAATCAGGGCTTCGTGAGTGCCGGTGTCAAGCCAAGCATAGCCGCGCCCCATTATGGCGACCGTCAATTGCCCTGTTGCAAGGTAGTGATTGCTGAGATCTGTTATTTCCAGCTCCCCACGCAGGGACGGCTTCAGGCTCTTGGCGATCTCCACCACACTGTTGTCATAGAAATAGAGGCCGGTGACCGCATAGTTGCTCTTTGGCTCCAGTGGCTTCTCCTCCAGAGAGATAGCGGTACCCTCTTTATCAAATTCCACCACCCCATAACGCTCGGGGTCATGCACATGGTAGGCAAAGACGGTAGCGCCACTCTCTTTGGCCGCTGCGGCCTCCAGTTGCCTCTGCAAGTCGTGACCGTAGAAGATGTTGTCCCCCAGCACCAGCGCACAGGGGTCTGACCCGATGAACTCTTCACCCAGAATAAAGGCTTGTGCCAACCCGTCCGGGCTTGGCTGGACCTTGTATTGCAGGTTCAGCCCCCACTGGCTGCCATCCCCAAGCAATTGCTCAAAGCGAGGAGTATCTTGCGGTGTGCTGATGATCAAAATATCGCGAATACCGGCCAGCATCAGGGTGCTGAGCGGGTAGTAGATCATCGGCTTGTCATAAATGGGCAGCAGCTGCTTGCTCACCGCCATGGTGACCGGATAGAGACGGGTGCCTGAGCCACCGGCCAGAATGATGCCTTTACGTTTGGTCATGATGCTTGTTTCTTATTTTTAAATTGCAAAAGAAAAAGGTGGCTTGCAGCCACACCTTTTACGTTTTATCTCTTGCCAGCCAAGTATGCACTCAACACATCCCTGACCAGGGATTTACTTGCCGAGGATCTCGGTCAACATCCGCTCCACACCGACGGTCCACTCCGGCAGCACCAGATCGAAGGTGCGCTGGAATTTACCGGTATCAAGGCGGGAGTTATGGGGGCGTTTGGCCGGGGTTGGGAAGGCACTGGTCGGCACCGCATTGAGCTGCGTCACCGCCAGTTCAACCCCGGCCTCTCTGGCTTTGGCAAACACCAGCTGGGCGTAGTCAAACCAGGTGGTGGTACCGGAGGCAATCAGATGGTACAGCCCGGCGACCTCGGGTTTGCGCTGCGCCACGCGAAGAGCATGGGCGGTGCAATCGGCCAGCAACTCGGCGCCGGTCGGAGCGCCAAACTGGTCATTGATCACTGACATCTCGTTACGCTCTTTGCCAAAGCGCAGCATGGTCTTGGCAAAGTTGGCGCCACGGGCGGCGTAAACCCAGCTGGTGCGGAAGATCAGGTGACGGGAACAAAGTGCAGCCCCTTGCTCACCCGCCAGCTTGGTTTCGCCATAGACGTTGAGCGGGGCGGTTGTATCGGTTTCCACCCAGGGACGCTCACCGCTGCCATCAAACACATAGTCGGTGGAGTAATGCACCAACCAGGCACCCAATGCTTCCGCTTCTTTGGCAATAGCAGCCACGCTGGTCGCGTTGAGCAGCTCGGCAAACTCCAGCTCGCTTTCTGCCTTGTCGACTGCGGTGTGGGCTGCTGCGTTGACAATCACGTCCGGCTTGACCAGACGTACCGTTCCGGCCACCCCTGCCGGGTTGCTGAAATCACCGCAATAGTCAGTGGAGTCAAAATCAACGGCAGTGATGCGCCCGAGCGGCGCCAGTGCGCGTTGCAGCTCCCAGCCTACCTGGCCGTTTTTACCAAACAGCAGAATATGCATCAGGCACGCTCCCCGTAATTCTGCTCAATCCAGGATTGGTAGGCACCGCTCTTGACGTTACTCACCCACCGCTGGTTATCCAGATACCACTGCACGGTTTTGCGAATACCAGATTCAAAGGTCTCTTGCGGTTGCCAATCCAGCTCTGCGCTCATCTTGGTCGCATCGATGGCATAGCGGCGATCGTGGCCAGGGCGATCCGCCACATAGGTGATTTGATCGCGGTAAGAGCCCGCTTTCGGCACCATCTCGTCCAGCAAATCGCAGATGGTGTGTACCACCTCCAGATTCTGCTTCTCGTTGTGACCGCCAATGTTATAGGTCTCTCCGACCAAGCCAGTGGTCACCACCTTGTAGAGCGCGCGCGCGTGATCTTCCACATAGAGCCAGTCACGGATCTGGTCGCCCTTGCCATAAACAGGTAACGGCTTGCCATCCAGCGCGTTAAGAATGACCAGCGGGATCAGCTTCTCGGGGAAGTGGTACGGGCCGTAGTTGTTGGAGCAGTTGGTGACGATGGTCGGCAGACCGTAGGTGCGGCGCCAGGCGCGCACCAGATGGTCGCTGGAGGCCTTGGAGGCAGAATAGGGGCTGCTGGGGGCATAGGGGGTGGTTTCAGTGAAGAGCGGCAATGGTTCACCGACAGCCACTTCATCCGGATGGGGCAGATCACCATATACCTCATCAGTGGAGATATGGTGGAAGCGGAAGGCCGCCCTGCGCACATCATCCAGACCGTTCCAGTAAGCGCGAGCCGCTTCCAGCAACATATAGGTGCCGACGATATTGGTCTCGATAAAGTCAGCCGGGCCTGTGATGGAGCGGTCAACATGGCTCTCAGCAGCCAGATGCATCACGGCATCCGGCTGGTGCAGGGCAAACACCCGATCTAGCTCGGCACGGTTGCAGATATCCACTTGCTCAAACACATAACGCTCGCTTGACGATACATCGGCCAGGGATTCCAGATTGCCGGCATAGGTGAGTTTATCGAGATTGATAACGGAATCTTGGGTATCACGGATAATATGGCGCACCACGGCAGAGCCGATAAAGCCGGCACCACCGGTCACGAGGATTTTTAACATATTTAAGCGAGAATTTCTGCAATATAAAGGTGACTTACAATACATGGTTGAAAGCCACACACTGAAAGCGCATTGTCCCTGATGGGGACGGAGGATAGCGTCGGCCCAAACAAGCTATTGATCCTCAACATGTTGTCCCTCTGTCCATTTATCAACCCCATCATTCACGCAAAATGGTGCGTGCCGTAAGGCAAGCCGTTTAATGCATCGGCTGATGACTCTCTGAATTAAGAAAATCAATGTCCTCGACCACACCTAGGCTAGGTTCATGCGACAAAGTATTTTTTGCCTGCCACACCAGATCGCAGATCCCGTCGGTAGGATTAAAACCGGTAGGCATACTTAACAGCAGGCTACGGATCTGCTCATGATCAAAGCGGAAACACGCGCTATCGAGCTCGGCCAAAAACACCCGGAGTTGTGGCCATGGTAACATCGATTCTGAGGCTTTCATTATCCGGGGATGGGCAGTGCCCTCAACCTGCTCACCAATTAATAACTCTTCAAATAGCTTCTCACCGGGACGCAAGCCGGTGATTTTAACCTCGATATCACCTGTGGGGTATTTGTCGCTCTTGAGCTTCAGGCCACTCAAACGAATCATCCGGTGCGCCAAATCAATGATCTTCACTGGCTCTCCCATGTCCAACACAAACACATCCCCACCCTGCCCCATGGCTCCCGCCTGGATCACCAATTGCGATGCCTCGGGAATGGTCATGAAATAACGAATGATGTCGGGGTGGGTCAAAGTCAAAGGGCCACCATCGCGGATCTGCTTACGAAACAGTGGCACAACAGAACCTGAAGAGCCCAGAACATTACCAAAACGCACCATACAAAAGCGGGTTTTCTGCTGCGCAGCTGCCAACGATTGCAGCACCAGTTCTGCCAATCGCTTGGTGGTACCCATGGTATTAGTGGGACGCACTGCCTTATCAGTCGAAATCAAAACAAAGGTTTCAACCTTGGCCCTGATAGCCGCCTGAGCACAGTAAAGAGTGCCAAAAACATTATTGCGCACCCCCTCAACCACGTTGTATTCAACCAAAGGGACATGCTTGTAAGCCGCAGCATGGTACACCGTCTGGATCTGGAAGGTACTCATCACCGCTTGCAAACGATGTTGCCGCTGCACCGACCCCAGCAGTGGCACTATCTCAACCTGCAACCCTTCTTGCCGGCTTATTTCTTGCAACTCTTTATCAATGGCATATAGACCATATTCAGAAAGTTCAAACAACACTAGTTGCGCAGGGTTGCAACGGATTATCTGGCGACACAATTCAGAACCGATGGAGCCGCCCGCTCCCGTCACCATAACCCGTTTGCCAGATATATTGGCATTTATCAGTTCAGGGATTGGGGCAACCGGATCACGCCCCAACAAATCCTCAATACTGACCTCTTTAAGTTCATCGATATGAGCATTCCCCTCAACCAGATCTGCCATACCAGGGATAGAAAGAACCTCACATGGGCACTGCTCAAGTCGATTGATCACCGCTTGCCTGACACTACGCGAAGCACTCGGCATAGCCAGCAAGATTTTTTTAATATCAAAGCGCTCGATCAACGCCTCGATAGCGTCAGAGCTGTAAACATTAACCCCCTGGATCACGGTTTTAACCAATGCGGAATCATCGTCGACAAACGCCACTGGCAGGTACTCCTGCCCTTGATTTAAGGCCAGTTGCAACTGCCGTCCGGAAGAACCAGCACCATAAATCAGCACAGCCACGCGTAGCGGATCACTGCGCTGCACCAACGCTCGGAAAAACAGTCGCACACCACCTATTAGCAACACTGAAAACGAAAAATAGATAACCGAAACCGTTCTGGGAAGTGGAACTTCCATAAAAAACGCCAGCATGACTAAAGACATGGTAGATAGGAGAACACCTAGTGACACCGTCCACAGCACCTTGAAACCTACATAACGTAATACAGCGCGATACAGCCCTAACCGCATAAAAATTATGATGGTGATCGGTAGTAACAACGCCAGCATTTGCCAGTGCATCACACTCTGCAATGGAATATCGGTATCCAACCGCACCCAATAGCCACCCCAAAAAGCCAACGTTAACAACACTAAGTCAACAAATACACTAATAATTCGCTTATATAGCCGTGGTATACCAATAAAAGTCGTCAACATAAATTCACCGTGCTATGTAAATGGCGATGCTGTCTGTGGATAACATCGCCAATAAGAAATATCAACGACTTGCTAATGCCAACACTTCAGCCAATGCTTGGCAACTACGCTGTATTTCATCATCGCTCAAGGTGGGATGCACCAGCATCATCAAACTGGTTTCACCCAATAACTTGGCATTAGGCAAACGTTGTTGTGGTCGCCATGGCGTATCATCAAAGGCCTTTTCCAAGTATACTTCTGAACAGCTACCCTGATAGCAGGGCACCCCACGCACTAACATTTCATCAATAATCCGATCACGACTCCAGCCCTCAGCCAACAGCTCAGGTTGCACAAAAAAATAGTGCTTATATTCTGCATGTACTACATCATTTGGCACCTTAACTAGACGTAAAACGGGATAATCGGCAGCTACAGCATCCAACCTGTTAGCATTAGCGATACGTGCCGCTGACCATTCTGGCATGCGGTTTAACTGTATACGCCCAATTACCGCTTGCATTTCCATCATTCGCCAATTAGTACCAAAGCTTTCGTGTAACCAACGAAAACCCGGTGCATGTTGGCGGTTGTAAATCGCATCAAAACTCTTACCGTGATCCTTATAAGACCACATAATCGACCATAATGCGTGATCGTTGGTCGTCACCATACCGCCTTCACCACCGGTAGTCATGATCTTATCTTGACAAAAACTCCACGCTCCCACATGCCCTATTGTACCAACACTGCGGCCTTTATACTTGGCACCATGAGCTTGCGCACAATCTTCAATCACAAAAAAGCCTTTCTCGGCCGCCAGTGCCATAATGGGGTCCATATCAGCAGGCATACCGGCCAAATGTACCACGATCACAGCTTTGGTATTAGGAGTTAATACGGCAAGAATCGATTCAGCTGTAATGTTCTGGCTATTAATATCTACATCTGCAAATATGGGGTTAGCATCGGCAGTAACAACTGAAGAAGCTGAGGCCAAAAAAGTACGAGGTGTAACAATTACATCATCCCCCATACCTATTCCTAATGCCTTTAACGCAACGTCTAGCGCTAGGGTGCCATTACTCAGCGCAATAGCATATTCACAACCGACCCACCTAGCAAACTCCTTTTCAAATTCACGACACTCACTGCCCGTCCAGTAGTTAACTTTATTCGACAGTAGAATACGACTCACTGCATCGGCCTCTTCTTTAGTGAAGCTTGGCCAAGGGGAAAAAGGGGTATTTAACACAATTATTATTCCTTACGGCAAATGGATTTAGCAGGGACACCCGCGACCTTCTGATTTGCTAACACATCGTGAATCACTGTTGCTCCTGCAGCAACAATAACGTTTGAACCTATTTTAACTTGTTGCTTAATTTGGCAGCCAATACCTAACCAACTGGCTTCCGCCACCTCAACACCACCCGCCAGATGTGCGCCGGGGCTAATGTGGACCCCATCAGCAATTAAACAATCGTGATCCACTGTGGCAGCAGTATTAATGATACACGCCCGACCAATATGGCTAAATGGGTTAATCACAGCTCCAGCCATCACCACTGTGCCTAGTCCTAAACAAGCATAGTGGCTCACGGCAGCAGTGGGATGCACCAAAGGCAAACAATATGCCCCTAGTGAAAACAGCCGATGATATTTCTCTAGCCGCGTCGCGTTATTACCGATGGCAACCACAATATTGGCGTAGTTCGAAATTTTTTTGAACAGCGTATCGCTGTTTCCCAAAACAGGCCAATTTTCAACCTGCAATAACTTTGGCCAGCGATCATCATAAAAATGGATCTCGGGAAAGCCATTGAGTTCGGCAATTTCAGCTATCACTTTTCCATGGCCACTGGCACCTAGAATGGCGCACTTTAAATCAGGTAAATTATTCATTGTCACAACCTTTCTGCTTAGAGCCAGTAAAGGGCTCAATGGTGACATGTCCTTTAGCAGAAATTCCTTCTTTGGCGAAGACTTTTTTAAGTGTTAACAATATAATTTTAATGTCCAGACTGAAGGAATAGTTTTCGATATACCATATATCCAATTTAAATTTTTCTTCCCAGCTAATCGTATTGCGTCCGTTGACTTGCGCCCAACCAGTTATACCAGGGCGCATCTCATGGCGTCGAGCTTGCTCTTTGCTATAGAGTGGTAAATATTGCATCAGCAACGGACGCGGCCCAACCAAGCTCATCTCACCTTTCAACACATTCCAAAGTTCAGGCAGTTCATCAATGCTCGAATTGCGCAGCTTATTGCCAAACGGAGTCATTCGCTCCGAATCGGGTAGCAGGTTACCTTGCGCATCTACTGCATCTTTCATCGTGCGAAACTTAATCATCTGAAATGGCCTACCATGCAACCCCGGTCGTACTTGCCGAAAAATGACAGGAGCACCGAGATCCTTGCGAATTTTCCACGCAACCAAGATTATAATTGGGGAAAGAAGTAACAAGGCAAAAAAGGAGGCTATCAGATCGAAGAAACGCTTCACTTTACCACCATATTGTCAATAAAAATGCCAAGAAGTTATTTAAATAAGATATCAGAAAGTTGCCGTGATAACTTTTCATAACTACGATGTTCTAACAACCAAGTTCTACCTTTACGACCAATATTATTTCTAATATCATCAGGCAAAGTAAAAAATTCAATTATTTTTGCTTGTAATGCATCGACATCACCAGCAGGAACATAATCCCCACAACCAGCCTCATTGATCATTGACGGATAACCATCATAGGATGCGACTATCGGTTTACCAGACAACATGTAATCGATTACTTTATTCAATGATTGCCCATATTCCCAAACCTTGGAAGGAAACACCGAAAAATAAACAACATCACAATAAGCAAGAAGTGTTTGAACCTGATTTTTAGTCACCTTAGGTGCAAATATCACATTAGATAAATGACCATATTCTGCCATGTACCTGTATTTAAGGGGCCCGTCACCTACGATTAGGAATTCAATGTCCATGTTATCTTTAAAGCGACTGGCAGTTTCAAACAATACGTCTAACGCATTGGTTATACCAATAGTACCAGCATAGACAACTTTAAATTTATTGCTTGAAAGATACCTTTTGATATATTCAGCATCTATAGGTTCAACACTTTCAATCATCTCTGATGAAATACCCATCGGAATACAATAAACTGGTGCGGGTGTTTCACAAACATTCACGACATGAGAGCTAAGGTTTGGCATTGTACCTATAATAGCATCACTATATTTATAACCGAGCTTTTCTATAAAAGATAGAAGTAAAACGAAAGGATTAAACTTACTAACCCCCCCCTCTTCAATAATTGTAAGAGGCCATATATCTCTTATTTCAAATATCAGTTTACAGCCATACTTTTTTCTTAGAATAAAACCGTTCAATATAGTCAGCAAAGACAGGCTTGAAACGACAATTACATCAGGCCTTGGGAGTTCTGATTTATCAAGACGAAATATGTTCCATTCAAAATCAAACCAACTTAGTACGCGCTTAAAAGATTTAGCGACAGTATATTTTATTGTTTTCAACCATACAACAGTCAACCCATCATGATCACTGATTGTTACCTTATGCTTCAAATTAATTGGTTCAATTAGTGCATTTGAATCAGATGTGACAACAACAACGTTATGCCCTAAACTTTTTAGCCCCTGCAATAAAAACCAACCGCGCCCTCCAGGCGCGATTTTAGTTTTAGTGGCAAAGTATTTTGAAATATACCAAACATTTTTTTTCATAAAATTATTTAAATCAATTTTGATTATAAGTTTTGGGGATTTTATTAATGATAGAAATTACTTCAGTGAAGTCCATACCTAAGACATCCAAGTACCATTTTATATTTTCATATCTAGGTTGATTTTCATCCTCGACTAATTTCAACGCTTCTTCTCTAGTAATTTGTCCTTCACGAACTTGATTACTACGGAAAGTATCATGTTCAGTAAAGCCCGCTACCATATAATATATATAGTTATAAAATGCAGCGGTTCCGTCCCCAATACGCCAAGTAGTGTTAGTATCAATAGCCGTTTCCCAGTCGTACTGATTAATGAGCGTATCATCGATTAATTTCTCATCCCAACGCCAGTAATCAAAAATATGATAGTAATCCTTTTTTTCTGTAAAACTTCTATAATACTCACCAGATAACGTATCCCATAATGAGCTATTAAAATAGCCAGGACTTTTTAACATAGCTTTGAAACGTAATTTTTGATATGCCAGCTGTTTTTGCCAACCATGGCTGTAAACACGCTCTTCAGCAAAATCTGGAGGAACCCCTAAAAATCCAGACTTGAAATGGGTAATCTCTAGCGGGTTTACTCCCCAAAGATTAAGATTGATACCTGTCTGTTTTTTAACTGATTCAACATGGC
Organism: Aeromonas sp. 159; assembly: GCF_963862045.1. Classification (NCBI taxonomy): domain Bacteria; kingdom Pseudomonadati; phylum Pseudomonadota; class Gammaproteobacteria; order Aeromonadales; family Aeromonadaceae; genus Aeromonas; species Aeromonas sp. 159. Next base: position 11,337 of record NZ_CAWLMI010000022.1, read on the forward strand.
GGAAAAAATGCTTATCTCCAGCGGTTAAAATACTGATCATCCCTAAATGTGGCGAATTAAGCCACGCCTTCAAATTTCTAGCGATATTATGTCTCTTTTGAGTAATATTATCAGCAACGATGATGTTTTCAACACCTAGCTCAGCACACATCCTACTAATATTTCTGCGACCAAGATCTGTTACCATCCCCCAATCATAAGTATAAGTTACAGGCTTCATCTTCAACTCTTTGACGATAAGATGAAGTCCATAACAACTATCTCTGCCACCAGAAAAAGGGACTATACAATCCAATTTACCCGCACGTCTGTACGGCTCAACTAAATCAAATAGTTCTTCCTTAGGCTTAGGATTGTTTCTTGGCTTATAGTTATTACAATAGTTACACACTCCTTTCTCATCAAATTTTATATACGGCATTGTTTCAGGTAGTATACACTTTGTACAACGCTGTAACTGATGAGATGGGTATAGCAATTGTTTCCTTTCATATTCATTTATCTTAAATTTAGGAATAAGATTAATGTCTCTATTCTTATAATCATGAACTACAATCACCTCAGAGCGAGGAAGATCAACTACAATCTCTCGGTTGAGAACTTGCTCTATATTAATACACTCTAACTTCTTTAATGGGTACTCTTCAGACGAAAAATAAAGATCATTATTTTTCCAACCTACGTATAAGCTACCATTATTGGAGAATAAAATCGCTTTTCCTTGTTGAGGTAGCATGATAGCCGTAGCAACGACACCTTTACACAAGGAGAGAACTGCGTGCGATAAACCTACAAGTGTCCCCTTCTCAGAAACATACTTCTCAGCAATAGCCGCTATAACCTCAGTATCAATCTCTAGCTCTCGCTTTGCATCAATGTGCGACCAAACTTGTTCATCATTAACAACAATACCATTATGAATAACAGCAACATTTTCCCTAACAACAGGTTGGTTGTCGGAAAGCCCATTAGTAATAAGACGGCTATGACCAAATGCAACTTTAGCGTGTTCAAAAGTAACGTTAGAGATTAATTTTAGAATATCATAATCAGCCCTATATATATTACATTGCTCATACTTCTGCACAAAAAGGCCACTTGAATCACGTCCACGCTGTCTAGCATGATTAGCCAAAAACGTTAAATCTTTTTTATTTACTGCTTTTTCAGAAAGAATACCAAAGATACCACACACTTTAAACCTCCTAATGTAAACCCCAAAACATTACTAACCTAGAAAATACTTATAAAGAGAAATTAATTTACTGGCTTGATTATCCCAACTTAATTCAACTAAGGAATGTCTATCTACTTTTGGTGGTTGCTCACGTATCACGGCTTCAACACACATTTTTAACTCCTCCTCACGTAGATTACATATTTGGCCTAACCCATAATGTTCGATAACATATTTAATATCAGGAAAGTTAGATCCAATCACATGGATACCGGAAAAAGCATATTCAAATAATTTATTTGGCAATGAATAGTAATCACTTAAAGATACATTTTCAATGAGACAAAAACCAAAATCTGCAGATTTTACTATTGGCACAACCTCATAATGAGCAACTGCATCATGGACATAAATGCTCATTCCTTTTTGACTATAGGTCTTAAGCTCAGCAGATAAAGGACCATATCCTATAAAAACAAGACTGGCATTATCAACAGAGGAAAATACATTTACTAACATTTCTATTCCACGTCCAGGAGCAAGCAATCCAATATATATAAATATTTTGGATTCCTCTGTTATACCAAAATGCCTACGTAAGTACTCATGATCAGCATTTTCACCTTTACTCTCCGATAGGGGATACTCAGGAGAATTCATTACGATAATGGACTTTTTTGCACCTACATTTTCACGGTACCATTTTTCAATTGAGGGACTCACTACAATTAATGCATCAATGAATAACCAAAGACTTTTTTCAACCATAAGAGTTAGCTTACCGAGAGTCTTTGAAAGACCATTTCTATCTGACTCTAACTCATGAGCATCATATATGAGTTTAGCTCTAGTGAATAATTTACACAAAACACCAAGAGGTAAAACGACTGTATCATGACAATGTATGATATTTGGCCTAAATCGAATTGAAGCGATAAAAAATTTAAATACAATTTCAATAACTGTCATAAAATGACATATAGCTTTCGGCAAGAAAGTAAGTTGTTTTGACCAGATTTTTATTGTTTTTATATCTATACCCGCTACATTTTTATCTCTGATCACATTTTCATTTAACTCAACACCAATCGCAAAAACAGAATACCCAGCTATCGTAAGCGCCTTGAGCTCCTTTAGTATTCTGCTATCAGTCCTAATATCGGTATGTGATAAGTGGAGTATCTTTTTGCCCATATTTTGTCAAACGCCTTTTTTAAGGTTAATAGCATTAATGCAATTAATTCTAACTGTAATGAAATATAATGGATAACACAAATAAACAATTAATAATGTTGGCACAACACCCCAAATAAAATTCACAAACATTGTCGAATCCACTTTAGGATACATAAAAACAAAACAAACTAAAAATACAGCATAGCAAAATGATAATAGAATATTGCTTTTTGATAAAACAAAATTTCTTATCGCAGCCATTAGGAAACCAATAAAGAATATAACCAATGGTGAAAGTATATTAAAATTCGCATATAATTCACCTACAGCACCAGGTGTAGGCGCTCCAGAAGAATCAGGCATGTACATTTCATGAATTAACAATCCCAAAGAATTAGGTTCCATTCCAAAATATACACCAACAAAATTATTGATCCAATCTAAATAACTACTACCTAGCAAACTATTATTCAGGCTAAATGCATTCAATATTATAACTAACTGCTGCAGATCAGTTATATTTCCACCACCAATAAGCCCAGTCAAAAAATTAAAATCAACTTTACTAATATCCCCATACAGAAAATAGTAATTACTAAATTCTCTTAACACATAAATTACAAATGAGCTCAACAATAAAGTTGAGCCAATAACTAAAAGACGACTTCGATACTCACGCTTTACTAGATAAGCAAAAACTAATAACGATAGTATATATGATATTGAAATTGTTATTCTCGCAGTGGAAATGGATATAATAAACCCTACTAAAGCCCAGAAAACAAACGACTTACTAATTGACTGATTTGGTGAACAAAGCATACATATAAACCATATATTAATCGCGGCATAATAAATCAAATATGGAGCTATTGTTATATTATTGTCTTTTGCCAGATGAGGAAACAACTGAAATTCTATCAAAGCATTTATTACGCCACCGGAAATTGTAAAGCACACCCAAACCCAGTATAAAAACACAAATAAAATCAAGGGAAATATCAATAGATTTTTATTTTTTGATATGAATTTTATAAGTTCATCACTCTTGGGCTGTAGATAATAAATGTCTCTTTTTATATTTAATGCGTACCCAAACCAAAATGTGAAATAGCATGCGATCGCTAGAAGAAGCGACTGAATCATATATTGTTCAACTACATGTCGCCCCAAGCCAGAGAACTCAATGAACTTACCAAAGTACCCATCACTTTGCGCATAATAAATTGCGCCAATAGCATAACCAGAATACATTAATGAGAATAATGTTAATGGAGTTACTACACCATCATCACGAGTGAATAATATAGCAAAAACGATCAAAATAAGAAGGCACATAGCAAGCAAAGATATATACTCAGTTGCTGCATAGATCTCAGAGATGACACAGATAGGGATGATAAGAAACAAACCTAAAATAAAATAGCCCCCCCTTCTTCTGAACCTTAATATAGCCATCCCGCCCCCTTAATTAACTATGAATACTTCATCAATACTAAATATGGCACTCAAAATCAATTGCAATACTCATAATGTAGTAACGTTATCAACCAATATATTTAAATCAATATTATTGAGATACTATGCACGAATTTTCTTTAACCGTTTGAACCTGGTGTATAGGCTCCAATATTTTGTTAACTCGTATTTATACGCAATAATAGAGAATAGAGATACCAGAATTATCAATGGTGATAAATCATATACTAATGGCGATAAAGACAATGCCACACAAATTGTAATTACTCCCCCGCCTTTAATAAAACTAAATTTGTAATGATATCGAAATGCAAAATATGTTTTGGTAGCAAAATATACATAGAAAGATAATGATGTTGCGACGGCAGCTCCTAATGCCCCATATTTTTTGACCAAGCAGAAATTTAGTATAACATTGAATAAAACAGCTACAATAGTTGACAAAAATGAAAAAAATGTTCTTTTAGATAAATTTATTCCTAATGATGTTACATCTGTCATGATAAGAAGTATTGGATAACTAAGTGATGAAATCACTATAAGATCAATATCTTTATATGCCGATGGTAAAAATTTTGGTATCAGATAAGAAAGTATACTTACCACTCCCCATATAATCACAAGCAATACTGTGAAGATATCTATACCACGTTGAATTATTTTTTGTTCTCGTTTTTTGGCCGCGGCCTTAAAAACCAAAGGTATCCATACTGTTGAGAATACTGTTTGTAAGAGTAATACTCCAGATACAAATGTAATAGCAACGGAATATGACGCAAGCTCTTCAAAAGAACTAAGTTTACTAATAAAAAGTCGATCCATTGCAGTTAGCCCCCAAAATGCCAACCCACTAAGCATTAAAGGGAATGAATACTTAAAAAGCGTACTGAACTCTTTACTTGACCCAATCTCAGCTCTCACGGCATATTTTATTAATTCAAACTTGACTGCGACAAAGTATGTCAACGTAAACAGTAAAGAAACCGTATACAATATGGACAGTGTCAAACCATCAACATAACTAAATTTGAAAAATGGTAGAGCTATGACAAATAATAAAAGAACAATTTTTGGTAATAATTGGCTAAGTGAATAAGCTATAACGTTTTCTTCCATCCTCACGACGAGAGCAAAATATCTGATCATTATTGAGCTAAATGACGCAATATAAAGCCAGAGAATCAGATTAGGATCATTACGTGAAAATGCATACCTAGATATTTCATTGGCATAAAATGATCCGCCAACACTAAGCATACAAAAAACAATAAGGACTGGAAATAATGTAATGTAGAACAAACTCCTTTTATTGTATTTTTCATGATACTCTCGAACATAAGCTTGATCTAGCCCCATTGGGACGACAATTACCAGTAAATTTACTAAAGTTTGGAAAAATGAGAATAGTCCTATTTCTTGCTTAGGTATATACCAAGCCATAAAAAACAATGTTAAAAATCCAAATACAGCACTACCAGCAGCACCAAAAGAATAAGCCATCAAATACTTAAGTTTCATTCTTTTTCAACGCCATTCTATAGCAATTAATGATTTTTTCTAACACTGCATCATCTGTATAGTCCACATAGCTGAAATTTATACGTTCGTTGCCATCATGTAAAAAATCATATAGCTTGGCTATACTATTATCAGTACAATCTTTGATAATGTATGCCCCATGTTCATAGGCAAACTCATTATATGATGGTAAATCACTTAATATAGGGATACTTCCTAATATAGCTGGTTCAATAACCCCACCACCTAAAGCATCTGAAATAGGTACCGAAACATGAAACTTAGCTTTCGAATATAGAACATATAACTCCGCATCGTTTAATAACCTTTCTATTATTAATACTTTTTCAGGGTTTAGCAACATAGATTTGAATTTTGATATTTCCTCTATATCTGCAAAGCCACAAAAAACCACAATTTTATAAGGCAGAGATTTATATTCTGTAAGTTTATTTATAATCTCTGCCATGAAAGATGGATTATACACCCATCCAAGCCCACGTGGGAAAACGATCAGTTTTTCTTCATCAATCTTAAACTCTACGAGAAGATTATTTTTAACCGCGTGGTATTCAATATTTGATAAAGAATTTAAAGGTAATCCCCAATAAAAAACTTTCCCCTTTTCTTTTGTCCTTGGATACTGCTTATTTGCCTTATCAAGAATATGCTGACTTGATGTATGGCATATATTAGCTCTCCTAAGCACGAGGAAGTTAATCATCCTAAATATCATTTTCCGGATGTATCCACCTTTATATGGGTCGATCATAATCTCAGATCCCCATAACGCCAACACAACAGGAACACGGCTAAATAAACACATTAAACCATAATGATTAGCAATGTGAGCATGTATCACATCGGGTTTTATTTTATCAATTATTTTTTTTATTTTATAAAAATAAAAATAGTTAAAAAAACTTTTTAGCTCGCCAAGATTTATTATTCTTTCATCATCATCAACATTGTGAGATGCGACATAGACATCGACTCCTTTACTCATTAGACCATCTCTAACTCTTCTAACAATAGGAGATGATAAAGGCCCGACTATTAAAACTTTCATTTCATCTTATTTCTCTAAAAAGTATCTTTTCATAGATTTTAGCCAATCCAAAATATTGGATTGGCTAAAATAGTTGCATCATTAATAATATTTAAGAGATATTTATAACGCTATTGCTGCGATAACTTTATCCATATCACTGTCTTTTAGATATGGATGCATTGGTAAACTGATGATCTCTTCTGCAATTAGATCACCCACTACCAAATTGACATTGACATCTTCAACTGCAGGTTGTTTATTTAGCGGGATTGGATAATGTATCGCAGTCGGAATGCCAGCTTGCTGCAATCGCTGCTGAACCAGCTCACGGTTTTTAACTCGAATGCTATATTGAGCCCAAGAAGATGTATTATGTGGCTCAATAAACGGCGTTGTCTTGATGCCTACATTATTTAACAATCGCTGATAGCGGGCTGCAATTTTATCCCGCAATTTCAACTCTTCGGAAAAGATAGCCAGCTTTGGCAATAAAATTGCCGCTTGCAAGGTATCCAGTCTACTATTAACGCCTACACGAATGTGATGATAACGACGATCTTGGCCATGACGTGCGATCTGACGCATAACCAATGCGAGCTCGTCATCATTGGTGAAAATAGCACCTCCATCCCCATAGCATCCTAGCGGCTTACTAGGGAAAAAACTTGTACAGGCTACAGTCGTCAAATTGCACGACCTCTTCCCTTTATAGCTAGCACCAAAGCTTTGTGCTGCATCTTCAATCACTGGAATATTGTATTTAGCTGCAATGGTATTAATAGCATCATAATCAGCACACTGGCCATAGAGGCTGACCGGTATAATAGCCTTGGTATTAGGCGTAATAGCAGCTTCAAGCTTGGTCGGATCAAGGTTATAGGTTTTGGGACATACATCAACATAGACCGGCTTTGCACCCAACAAAGCAACTGTTTCTGCGGTGGCGATATAAGTAAAGCCAGGGGTAATCACTTCATCACCAGGGCCAATACCAAACGCCATCTGCGCGATTTGCAGTGCATCCGTGCCATTGGCTACCGTGATACAGTGCTTTGTCCCAGTAAACTCAGCCAGTTTTTGCTCTAGCTCTGCAACCTCAGGTCCCAAAATATAGGAACCATGTTGTAATACGGTTTGGATCGCAGCATCGATTTTATCTTTAATCCGTGCCTGTTGCGCCATCAAGTCGATAAATTGCATATCAATTCCTAAAACCCGATAAGAGTTAACATTTTTTTAACTTTTTACCATCAAGCTGGTATATGATTCCAGTATGAGGACAAGTAATTTGTGCTTGTCCCTCTATAGGCAAATCCAACTGCTCACCAAACTCACTCATCCAGCCAATTTGCTTGGCAGGGACTCCTACCATCAACGCATAAGCAGGTACATCTTTATTGATCACCGCCCCGGCCCCAACAAAAGCATATTCCCCAATGGTCACACCACACACTATTGTGCAGTTTGCACCTAGCGTTGCCCCCTTACCCACTTGGGTATCAAGATACTGATCTCTGCGCTCAATTAGTGAACGCGGGTTATACACATTGGTAAACACCATGCTGGGGCCACAAAATACCCCTTCAGCTAAATATACATTGTCATAAACCGATACATTATTTTGGATCTTGCAACGGTCACCAATGGTCACTTTATTACCGACAAAAACATTCTGGCCGAGTGATACACAAGCACCAATCTGGGCGCCACCGCAAATGTGAGCAAAGTGCCACACCCTACTGCCCTCACCGATTCGCGCGCCTTCATCAACAATAGCGGTATCGTGTTTAAAGTAATTCATTATTGCTACCCATGTAGAAGAATATTATATAGACCCGCGCTAGTATATTATATCTACACGAGCCATATTATATTATTGAAAGCAATGTGACTTATAGGCGGATATCAGATTCGCCCAATGGCAGTACATATTTAACGTCATATAACACATGGGCTGGTTTACCCAATGCTCGAATCGCTGCCGCTCCCATCTCTTTGGTCTCACTATGGTCGACAGCAAGAATAATGGCATCATATTTAGCAGGTTCAAGCTCATCAATCAGAATAATTCCATATTCCTCTTGGACTTCATGCTTTACCGCCCAACTGTCATAAACATCAACTGACATATTAAACTCTTTGAGCTCTTTGATGATATCAATTATTTTGGTATTACGCACATCTGGGCAGTCCCCTTTAAAGGTGAATCCCATAACCAAAACTTTTGCTTCATCAATATTGATTTTATTACGAGCCATTTTTTTCACAAGTTGCGTTGCAACATATTCACCCATACCATCATTGATGCGACGACCGGCTAAAATAACCTCCGGACGATATCCCACCTCTTGGGCTTTGTGGGTCAAATAATAAGGATCAACACTGATACAATGGCCGCCAACCAACCCCGGTTTAAAAGGCAAGAAGTTCCATTTTGTTCCCGCAGCTTTTAACACTTCTTCAGTATCAATATCCAACCGATTAAAAATTTTGGCAAACTCATTGATAACAGCGATATTAAGGTCACGTTGTGTATTTTCAATAACCTTTGCTGCTTCTGCTACACGGATGGAGGAGGCCTTATGGGTACCTACAGTTACAATCTGACGATATACTTCATCAACGAAATTTGCTACTGCTGGTGTTGAACCTGAGGTAATCTTGACGATAGTAGTCAAACGATTAACCTTATCCCCCGGATTTATGCGCTCTGGGCTATAACCTGCATAAAAATCATTATTAAACTTCAGACCAGATATTTTTTCAATAATCGGTAAACATACTTCTTCGGTTGCACCAGGATATACAGTTGACTCAAAAACTACGATATCACCTTGTTTAATAATCTTTCCAAGTGCTTCCGATGCTTTCTCCAATGGAGTCAGGTCTGGTGTATTTTCCTCTGTGATAGGAGTCGGTACAGTAATAATATAAAAGTTACAATGTTTGATATCATCGAGACAATCTGTGTAGCTAAGGTGAGTGGCCTCTAGCAACTCTTCAGCTGAACACTCCAATGTTGAATCTTGACCACTACGTAGTTCATTGACTCGATCTGTTTTTATGTCAAATCCCAATGTCTCAAATTTTTTGCCAAACTCAACTGCCAGCGGCAAACCAACATAACCCAAACCTATTATACCGATCTTCAAGTTTTCCAGATTCATCTCAAAATCCTACTATTATACGTTTAAAGGCAAACCAATTTCTTTATTATCTCTTGCTGAACGATAAATAGAGATAAGCAACTCAAGTGATTTTAACCCTTCACGTCCATCGGTTTCTGGTTCCGCTTTGCCACGCAATACGTCTGCTACATTCTGAAAATAAGGCGGGTGACCAAACCCATATACTGATGTGGTTTGATAATTAGCTGCTGAAATTTCTGCATCGTAGTCTTTGGATTCAGCAAAACTCCATTCTTGAATATCATTAACGGCCACGCCACCAATACGTACCGTGCCTTTTTCTCCAAGAATGGTGATAGAGCCTTCCAAATTCTTTGGATAGGTGCACATGGTCACAGCCATGGAACCAAGCGCGCCGTTACGCCACTTCAAGTTAACGACACCGGTATCTTCTACCTCGATATCCCGATGGGTGGATAACATTGAGTGCACTTTTTCAACCGGCCCAATCAACCAATGCAATAAATCTACATAATGAGTTGCCTGATTCATAAAAGCGCCACCATCCATATCCCAAGTGCCAGACCATGCCGCACGATCATAATACTCTTGTGGCCTAGTCCAGAATACATTTATGTGTACCATATGAATTTTGCCAAAGCGTTTTTCTGTTGCAGCTCGCTTAAGCAGTTGTAGGGTTGAGTTGCGACGATTTTGCTTAACAACAAACAAATGAACACCCGCTTCGTCACACGCTTTAACCATTGCCAAACCATCTTCCCACTTGGTTGCCATAGGTTTTTCTGTGATGACATGCACACCCGCTTTGGCTGCCTTTATAGTTTGGTTGGCATGAATACCACTAGGAGTACAAAGTGTCACCAGATCTAGCTGCTCATTGAGCAACATTTCATCAAGTGACTGATAGGCTGGAACCCCATATTGCTTGCGATGCGCCTCTAACACCTCTGGGTCATTATCACAAATTGCTACCAGTTCATATTCATTGTAAAGCTGTTCTATCGAACCAAAATGATTCTTTGATATACGACCACAACCAACTACTGCTACTCTTATTTTTTTATCCATGTTAGTTTCCACGCCTATTAATAATAAAGACAAAAGAAATGATTAAGCAAATAAAATATACCACTTTCTTTAAGAAAAGAATTGTTTTATCAAACCCAACAAAATACTTATGATTAAACGTGTTTATTTATATGATTATATGAAAATGTGAATTTATGTCGCTTGTAGCTCTAATGAAAATCCTATTTAGCGACTCACCTCTACAGGCATTATCGCTGGATGATGATGATGATGATGATG
>NZ_CAWLMI010000023.1:0-20074 GCF_963862045.1 Aeromonas sp. 159
CAGCGGCCTTTCACCCGCCCTGCCACAGGATGAGGCGGGGATGCGGGAGATCATGGGAGAGGCGGCCGGGCTCGGCTTTGTGCCGCCCCTGCTGGCCTATACCCCGCTCAAGCGCTGGGGGAGTGACCCTGCCAGCCAGCTTGATCAGTGGCAAGCGCGGCAACAGGCACTGACCGCCAGCGGCTTGCCCCCGCTGGCATGGAGCCTGTTTGATGAGCCGGATCTCGCCACCCTGCCCGCCATCACCAGCCTGGCGCGGGAGATGAAACGGCGGGATCCGGCGGTGCTCCGCGCAGGCCACTTCAATCATCCGGGTCAGGTTGGTCTGCTGGCAGAGGTGGAGATTGCCCTGATCAACGCAGGCTTTGGCGCCGACAAGGCCGATGTGGCGCGGGTACGCCAGCACAAGGTCACCCCCTGGTTTTACAATCTGGGCACCCCGAGAGCCGCCGGGTTCTATCTGTGGCAAAGCGGCGCCGAGGGCTATTTGCAGTGGCATGGCCGCATGCCCACCGCCCTGCCCTATGACCCCACCGATGGGCGGGAGAGCGACTTTATGCTGCTCGGCCCGCAAGCCTGCGAGACGCACCGCCTCTCCCACGATCTGTTGCTGTTGCAGCAAGCCATCGAGGATCTGCGCTGGCTCACCTGGCTTGAGCAGGAGGCACGCTATCAGGTGGAGGCCGCCCTGCTGCTGGAGCGCCTGCGGGATCAGCTGCCGACCCGCTGGCAGGTGGCAGAGCAACTGCCCTCTGCCGCCTGGATCCAGTGGCGCCGCGAGATTGAACAACTGGCCAAGGGATTGAAAACATTGCAAACTGGTGCCAACTCATCCTCCTGAAGTGACTGCGTATGGCCAACCAGACTCCCCGCTCCACAGCCAAAGACAGCGCCCTGTGCCGCCTGTTGCCTCTGATGCTGCCGCTGCTGATCCTCACCGGTTGCGCCCGTCAGGAGCCGGTCAATGAGACACTGCCGATCCTCAACCAGTTGCGGGAACAACAAATGGCCGAACAGCCCCAGCTGCAACTGCAGTACCAGAACGCGGAGACGCAACTGCCAGCGGATCAGGAGCAGCAGTTGCATCAGTTTTTAGGCCGCAAGGATCCGGCACGGATTGCGCTGGTAAGCGGCCCCGGGCAGCAAACCGACATGCTGGAGAGTGCGCGAATGGCGAGCGTGCGGCTGACGGCCCTCACCCGCTTGCTGGGCTCCCGCGCCATTGAGCTGGAGCCCCGCTATGACCCCATGCTGGCCCCCAATACCTTGCTGATCCGCATTCTGCCAAACGGTGAACCGGGGTCAGTCACCCCAGCGGCGGCGCAATAAGGCCAATGCAAGACGTCGGCAAGGCCACCCGATAGAGGGGATAAGGGGTCAGCCCCCACAACTTGCGCCAACCCTGGGTCAGACGGTACGAGAGCAGCGGCGGACTCTGGTGTAGCTCGCCTAAAAACATCACCCCTTGGCTCATCCCTTCACCCGCCAGCGTCACTGACATCGCCTCCCGATCCGGCGCCACCAGCATGGCCTGCAGCAGACCGTCACAGCGGGGATGGGCCAGCTGATAGCTGACATAGGTGCCGCCCAATACTGGCGTAGCCACCCGCAAGCGCCAGCCCATCTGGACCAGCTCCAGCAGCATGGGCTTGGCTCCCTCGTTAACTGCCCGGTTCTGATAACGCCAGCCCATGGCGGCAGCACTGAGCAGTGCCACCAGCAACAGCAACAGATATCCCCTAGATAGACGCATCATGGCGCCCCCTTAGAAACAGGATGGTCATCACCAGCAACATGATGGCCCACTGGTAGAGCTGGGCCATCGAGCCGGTATGCAGCCAGCCATACCAGCGCAGATCCAGGCTCATCAGCACCAACCGCAGCTGATTGGCCCCGATATAGAGCAGGCAGACCAGCAGCAACATGGGCCACTGCCGGTAGAGTGGGCGCTCTGGCGCCAGCCAGCAGCAGGAGACCAGCCAGGAGAGCACCACCAGATAAAGTTGAGAAAACGAGGAGCACCCCTTGAGCACGATCAGCGCATGGCCCCCCAACCGCTCGATGCGATTGCCATCAAGTCGAGTCTCCCAGCCCAGCAGTTGCAACCACTGGCCCACCCCCCAGGCATCGAGCGCCAGCACAGGGCCGGAGAGCAGGGCAAACACCTGCTGCCCCCACAACACCGCCACGGTAAAGGCGAGCACAATCTGCAACACCGCCCGCTCATCGCCACTCTGATGACGGCGCCATAGCGAGGCCACCAGCAGCAGACAGGCCAGCGCCTTGCAACTGGCACTGGGGATCAGGATCAGCAGGATAAAGAGGGCGAGCGCCAGTGGATGCGGGCGCCAGCTCGGTGCAACCCGCAATGCAATTTGCCACCAGATAGCAATCAGCAACACCACCAGCAGGTTGAAGTGACCCATATTGAGCCACACCATGCCCCACTGATTGGCCAAACCAAGTAGCAGCCAGTTGGGTGCCCACTGCCAGGGACGGATCTCCATCGCAACTCCTGCCGGTTATCAGCGCTTGTGACCGCTGTCGCAAGTTCCATGCCTGCCCAGCCTCACCCGGACCAAGCCAAGTCAGAGGATGCAACAAAGCTGGCACGCTTTATTCATTCCCCCTGCTGGCACTAGCGCCAGGGAGAAGGAGTGAGCAATGAAACTCAAACCGTTGGCAGGGCTGCTGGGGATGTGGTTGGTAACCTCCCCCGCATACGCCTTGACCGAAGTCGATACCGAACTGCAACTGCTGATGGATGTGTCGGGCAGCGTCAGTTCATCGGAATTCAATCTGCAATTACAGGGGTATGTGGACGCCTTTTACAGTCAGGATGTACAAAGCGCCATCCTCGACACCAGTGGTGGCAAACTCGGGTCCATCGCCGTACAGATGATCATGTGGAGCAGCAGCAACCAGCAAAGTCTGATGACCGACTGGTTCCACCTCTACGACATGACCTCCATCAACAACTTCGCCGCCACCCTGGATGCCCTGGTCCGCCCCTATGCGGGGATGACGGCCCCCGGTTCGGCGATGGCCTTTGGTGCCCAGCAGTTTGATACCAACAACTACACCGCCGCCCGCCAGGTGATGGATGTGTCGGGTGACGGTATCCAGAACAACGGGCTGGATACTTCCACCGTGCGGGATCAACTGCTCGCCTCCGGCATCGACACCATCAACGGCATCACCATAGGTCAGGACTACGCCGATGGGGTGCTGCAAGAGTGGTATGTGGAGAACGTGGCGGGCGGTCAGGATGCGTTTGTGATCAATGCCACCACCTTCGCCGACTTTGGCAATGCGCTGGAGCTCAAACTGGCAGCCGAAATTGAGGGGGGCATTATTCCGGAAGGGGCACTGGCCGCCCCCATCGAGGAGATCCCGCTGGCCGCCCAGCTGCTGCTCGGTATGCCGCTACTGCTGGCCTGGCGCTATCAACGCCGAACTCAAGGCCGTCCGCAGCAAGCCAACTGGCAACAATCGCCAGCTATCGGCTAGTTAATCACCCCGTGTGTCGCGATTAGGGAGCTATGGCTCCCTGATTTTTTTGGGGCGACGATGACCTGAATACAGCGCGAAAATGCTAGTCGCCCTGACGAAATTCGCCCGATTGACCAATATGCCAAGTCTGACCATATGGATGATGCGCCGCTTGTTCTTCTGAGGGCAACAACGATAACGCCTCCAAAGTTGATGCAATAAGTTCACTCTTGCCCAGCGCCTGGCGTAGAGAGAGCGCCTCTGACAGCACGGCGCGAGCATTATCATGGGCACCAGTCTGTACGAGAGCCTTGCCAAGATGATGCAGTGCGAAATGCCGCATAAAGGATTTTGGTTGCAACCGACAAACTACTTGGGTGGCCAAACTGACAGCTTCATCTGCACGATCGAGCCGTTGCAAAACCTGCACTAGGCGTAGTTCTGAGCTAACGCGAGCAGCATCGTCCTCTGAAACCATCTGCGCGGAGATCACCTCTCGGAGAATGGCTTCTGCCTGCGCGGCTCGCCCCACACATAGCAACATAAAAGCGGCAGCGCTCCGAGCTCTTGAAGCACCTTGTGATAATGCAGCACAAGGATGTAGGTCGAGGGACTGATTGGCAACAGCCAGCATGGCTACTGGGTCTACCGCTTCTGGGAGCAGAAAAGGAGCGCACAAGCGGTATTCCGTACCGGTGCCTGCGATGCAAAACTTGTAGCCATCAGTGAGCTCCACGGGTTGATTCATCAATCCTCACGTTTGAAATAAACTGCCTCGCAGCAGCCGCTACTTGCCAGAAGCAAGATACAAAGTTTGATTAGCTATATAACACCGCCTTCAGCTGCACCACCGCAGACGAATTCTGCTGGGAGGCTTTGTTATACGCGTTTAAAATTCAGGAGCGTTTTTAGAAAACTTAAAATATCAGGCCCATAATTCAATAAAGTTTTGGTTAGGCCATGAACTGCTGAGCATGATGTCACTGCCCAGGTTCCGTAGCCGGAGTCAACGTTTGAAAAATCAGCATATTTCTTGAAGTCGTATTCTTTCATGACATCAAAAAATGATTCACTGACACTTTTCAGAACATAATTATAAACATTTTCATTTACAGGCTTGGCGAACCTTAGTTCTTTCTCATCAATGTGTGGAAAAACGTCCTCGCCGAAGTATTTTCTCAATGTACCACCAACATGAGCCCCCCTTGTAACTTTTCTAGTCGCATAAAGAGTAGTAATAACAGCAATAATGGAACAAATAGTATCCCGATCTCTTACAACAGATGTCTCAATAGCTAATGCGACACTATCTTTTGTCGAAGGTCTGCTAACATTGCCTAACTTTTCTTGCAGCCAATCATCAATATTCTGTGCACCATCTAGAATAGAACCTCTCAATTCAGGATTCTGGGAGATTTCCTTCATAGCTCTTTCCATAAGAGTAATAATGAGTAGAGCTAATTTTATTTTTCCTTCCATAGCACACCTTTATGCATAAAAAACAACAATTTAAAATATTTGATGACAAGTGCCTAACGCCTTGTTTACCTGAAAATTAGGAGAACCGTAGGTTCGATTAGCGAAGCGTAATCGGACGTTCGTGGCCTTCCTAGGATATGCATCTTCAACAAGCCAACACTTTTCCATCTTGCTACTCCTACACCATCCCGAAGCTAACTCTCTAACAGACAGCCAAGGTCACCGCCTGAACGTATGCAACATTAGCCGGAAGTATCACCGCAAGCGTCCGATTACGCTTTGCTAATCGAACCTACGAGCTATATCAAATCCACACGCAGCAATTTGTTATGTTTATTTTGTATTTCTAATTTTGTTAGTTGCATAAATAAGTAACGACTTATCATATATTTTCTCTACTGATTCAACTATTGAATTTAAATACTCTTTAAACTCACTTATTTGTATATGTATAAAATCATCAGTTAATTTTATTAGAACATCTTGAGGTAATGTAACGCTACTACCTTGCTTTTCACTGGCATCAAGTTTATGTAGCATTGACAACAAATCAAATGCTTCATCTGTGTAATTGGCATGATGAACGATTTTATTACGCATTTCTCTAAATTCAGTGCAATGCTTACGTAGTTTTTTAAGTTGGTCAGCCATGCCAGATGATTGAACATGAGCATTTGTGATAACTGACTGATGAGAAATAGAGTCGTCGGCAATACCTAAATCATGTAGACTACTGGCTAGTATTAAAGCACGGTCATAAATAGCACTGCTTCTAATCAAGAAATTTTCGATTTCATATTCTATATAATCTGCGTTTGTAAATTTGTCATCTGAACGTTTTTTGTTAACAACATACTCCAATTGATTTAATGACAGATGGCATTTATCAATTGCACAAGACAAGCGAGCCAGAGTTTGCCCACAACGGAATACATACCACTCCAAATTATTTTCACAGTGGACATCTTTTCCTTCTAACCCACACTTTCGTACAGGATTATCAGGATCGTATAAAACAACTTCCTCAAATAAATGCACGCCCACTCCAAATAAACATAACATTAATTATATTGAAGTCAGTATTAATCCAATAACTGATCCTTCCGGATGATGCCGCCATTTGATACATTATCCACTCTGAAAATCACTTTAAAATCATTAAATTACCAACCTAGCTCCGGTTTCTTAACTGATTGTTTCTGTTTCATTTATTTAGTTCCACTTTTACCACTGTACAAAATCACAGTCAATCTGTTGCTATGGAAAATGCTACCTGCCTCGTCTTCTTGACAACATCAGGACGCAAAATCGAATCGAGCCTAATTAAATAGCGTCGCCTCCCAAAACACCGCCAGGTGCTCATAAAAAAGGCCTTATCACAAGGCCTTTTCAGAAATATTCAGATTCCGGCTGATAGCCAGTTTTACGGCAATCAACCCGGCTCTGGTGACATGGGCAGCACCTGCCCATCGAGCGCATGATCACTATTGGATGGATAGTCCGGCACCGGCTCGCAGTAGGGAATGCGGCTTAGCACTGGCGCCTTGACCAGGGCGGCCAGCTGATCGGAGCGGCGCAGGCTGGCATCCGCCAGTTCGGCCACCAGCGCCAGACCGCAGCCGAGCCCCAGTCCGCCAACAATGCCCGCCAGCAAAAACAGCCAGAGCGGGTAGTTGCTCGGCTTGCTGGGGGCAAAGGGTTTGTCGATCACCTTGATCCGCTCCCCCTGCTCGAAGTTGCCCAGATCGCCGGTCACCTTGGCCTTCTCATAGCGCAGCAGCAAATCCTGATAGAGGGTGCGTTTAACCGCCAGATCCCGCTCCAGCTCGGCGAGCTGGCGCTCGGTATCCCCCTGGGAGTCGACCACCTTGTCCAGCCCATCCAGCTGGCTCTTCAAGCCCGCGGCGTTTTGCTCCGCCTCCGTCAGCTGCGTCTGGGCCAGCTGCCACTCGGGTCCGCGGGCCATATCCGGCTGGGATTTGAGCTGCTCGAACTCCTGCTGCAACTGGTCAATCTGATAGCGCAGGCTCTGAACCTTGCTGTGTTCGTCGCTGTAGCGGGCCCGCAGCAACACCAGCTCGGTACGCATCAGTTGCAGCTTCTCATCCAGTTGGCGGGCCAGCTGGCTCTCCTGCCCCTGCGATAGCTGATCGACCCGGGCCTTGGCCTGCTGCAGGGTGATCAGGCTCTCGGCATAACGCTCCTGCAAGCCATAGAGACGGGCGACGTTGGTACTCTGCTGCTGGGGCAAGGCGCTGGCATGCTCCCGTTTGAAGTCGGCGAGCAGCTGCTCGGCCTCTTGCAGTTCGCTGCGGCGGCTGTCGAGCTGGCTTTGCAGGAAACGTTCGGACGATTCCGCCGACTGGCGCCCCTTGCTGAGCAGGTTGAAGAAAAAGCGCCGCGAAATGGCTTCGAGCAAACCGGCGCTGTTGGCCGCCGAATCCGCTTTGACCTTTATCTCGATCACCTCATCGCCAATCAGCCGCAGCGAGACGGCACTCGAGAGCCAGTCCATGATGGCATCGCGCTGGGCTGGCGGGGTCTCGTCATTGACCAGACCGCGATCCCGCGCCACCCCGTCCAGTACATAACGGCTGCGCAGCAGGGCTTCGAGCACCGCAAAGCGATCCTTGAGACTCTCCTGAGTGATCAGATCTTTGAGGGTCGGGGTCTGGTTGGCATCTTGCGGCACCATAAAGGTGGTGCGGCTCTCATACTCCTTGGGGGTGAGCAGGCCGACCGTCACGCCCACCAGCGGCATCACCAGTACCGGGATCACCAGCAGATAACGACGGCGCCAGGCGGCAAAGAGAATGATGTAGAGGTTGTAATAGAACTGGACAGGCATGGCATCACTCCCTGAGAAAAGCCCTCCCCCGCACGATGCAAAGGCAGTGCCACCAGAGGAGCTGATCGCCTCTGTGGGAAGATCGCAAGAGTGGTACAAGATTCGCATTCTCCCGCTATCCGGGGTGTTACCCCTTCCCTTGCCGGAGCGCGAACCATGTTGTCATCAACCCCGTCGCACAGACCCCATCCCCGCAGAAGCTCCATCGTTCAAATCGTGCAGCACCTGCAGCCGGGCGGGCTGGAGACCATGGTGCTCAACCTCACTCAGGCGAGCCCGGCCGAGCAACCGGTGCATATCATCTCTCTCGAAGGGTGCAAAGGGGATGTGCTAAGGGCATGGCCCGCTCTGCATCCCTTCGCAGGCAATATTCACTGTCTGGAAAAGCCCGCGGGCTGGTCGCTGGCGACACTCTGGCGGCTCACCCGACTGCTGCGCCAACTCAAGCCCGTCGCGGTACATACCCACCATCTGGGGCCCATGATCTATGGCGGGCTGGCCAGTCGGCTGGCCCGGGTGCCCACCCTGGTACACACAGAGCACGATGCCTGGTATCTCGATGATCCTCATCAGCGCACGCTGGCCCTGTGGGGGCTGCGCGCCTTCAAACCCATTCTGGTGGCCGATGCCATGCCGGTGGCCAACCAGCTGCTGGCAAAGCTGGGCCAGTTGTCGCCAACCGTGATCCCCAACGGCATCGATGAGCAGCGTTTTGCCCCGGGCGCCGCCGCCCTCGCCCGTCAGGAGATGGGATTGCCGCAAGGGGTCAAACTGATTGGCTGCGCCGCCCGCCTTGAGTCGGTCAAGGGACATGCCTTGCTGCTGGAGGCGATCCGCGCCCTGCCGGAGGAGGTGCATCTTGCGTTGGCTGGGGTCGGCAGTTTGCAAAATGCGTTGCAACAACAGTGTCAGCAGCTGGGGATCGCCCATCGGGTCCATTTTCTGGGGCTGGTCGAAAACATGCCGCGCTTCTATCAGGGGCTGGATCTCTTCTGCCTCCCCTCGCTGGCGGAGGGGATGCCGCTCTGCGTGCTGGAAGCACAGGCGTGCGGGGTACCGGTGGTGATGAGCGACGTGGGGGCGGCCAGAGAGATCGTCTGTCAGGACAGCGGCCATATCCTGTCGGAGCGGGATCCCGGCCGCCTTGCCCAGCTTCTGGCACAAGGGTTGCTGCACTGCCATAGCCTGCGTGCCGTCACCCGAGAGTTTGTGTGCCAGCAAAGCAGCTTGAGCCGGATGGCTCAGGCCTATCAGCAGCTTTACAGCCGCTGATCAAGCGACCCGATGACCAGAGGAGCATCCCATGGAATGGATCATGATCGTGTTCTGGCTGTGCGCTGTACTGGTGGTCTACCACCATGTCGGCTATCCCCTGCTGCTCAAATTCGGTGGTCGGCAGGCGCGCAAGGTAGCCAATCCGCCCCGCCCCCTGGATCGAGGGTTCAAAGCAGAGGCCACCGATGAGGCGCTGCCGACCATCACCCTGCTGATGCCGGTTTATAACGAGGCGGCGACCATCGCGGCCAAGCTGCAAAACCTCGCCAGCCTCGATTACCCCGCCGACAAGCTGTGGGTACATGTGCATTTCGACGGCTGCAGCGACAACAGTTACCCCATTGCGCTAAGCCAGCTCGGAGATCCCGCCCTGCAGCAGTTGCAGATCAGGCTGTTTGATCACCCCCGCAATCGCGGCAAGGTCGCCGTCCTCAACGAGGCCATGACACGGGTGCACAGCGATCTGGTAGCCCTCACCGATGTCTCGGCCCTGCTGCCCATCGACAGCCTGCTGCTGGCGGTCGCCCATTTTGCCGATCCCAAGGTAGGGGTGGTCGGGGAAGCATACCGCTTCTGGCAACCGGGCTCCCAGGGCGAGGAGAGTTACTGGCACTATCAAAGCCAGATCAAGCTCTGCGAATCGGCCCTTGGCGGCATGCTGGGGGCCCACGGTGCCTTTTATATGATGCGCCGGGAGTGCCTCACCCCGCTGGCCGCCGATACCATCAACGACGATTTCATCCTGCCGATGCAGGCCATCGCCAAGGGGTATCGGGCTGTCTATGACAATCGCTGCGCCGCACTGGAGCTGGAAGTTTCCGATGCCGCGCTGGAGGCGACAAGGCGCAAGCGGATCGGGGCTGGCAACACCCAGCAGCTGCTGCGGTTGCTGCCCCTGCTACACCCCAAGTTCGGCTGGGTTGCCTTCAACTTTGCCAGTGGCAAGGGGCTGCGGGTGTTGATGCCGCTCTGCCTGACCCTGCTGTGGCTCTGCGCCATCCCGTTGGCCACCCAATCCCTGCTGTTTCAGCTGTTGCTGGGGCTGCAACTGCTGGGGTATCTGCTGGTCATCCTGATCCAGCTGACCCCTGTCCACCCCTGGCCCAATCTGTTTCGCAAGATCCACTATCTGGTACTCGGACACTGGTACAACGGCATGGGCACCCTGCGCTACTGCCTGCGCGCCCCCATACGTTTCATGTCACAGGAGAAAGCCGTATGACACACCCCATTCCAAGATTGACCCTGGTGGTCAAACGCAGCATGGATCTGCTCGGTGCCACTTTTGGCCTGCTGTTGACGCTGCCGTTGTGGCCGCTGATCATGTTGGCCATCCGACTCGATAGCCCGGGTCCGGTGTTCTTTCGTCAGCTGCGGATCGGGCGCAGCCACGCCACCCATACCGAGCTCTTTTTCATGATCAAGTTTCGCACCATGCGCGCCGACGCCGAGGCGGCTACCGGGCCGGTCTGGTGTGGCAAGGGGGACAGCCGGATCACCCGCAGCGGCGACTTCCTGCGCAAAACCCGGCTCGATGAGCTGCCGCAGTTTATCAATGTGCTCAAGGGGGAGATGTCGCTGATCGGCCCCCGCCCGGAGCGACCCGGTATCGCCAATCGGCTGGAAGATGCGGTGCCGTACTTTATCGAACGCACCTATGAAGTGGCCCCCGGCATTACCGGTCTGGCGCAGGTCAATCAGGGTTACGACGAGTCGCTCGATGATGTGCGCAGCAAGCTGGCGTTCGATCTGGCCTACTCGGTCGCCCTGCTCCACCCCTGGCGCTGGCTGGTGCAGGATGTGCATATCATCGGCAAGACGATCGCCATCATGGTCGGCAAGAAGGGGCGCTAATCCCGCCAATCTCAGCCACATCTCAACCCCATCAGGCCATTGCCACTGCAATGGCCTTTTTTTATGGCGCATCCTTGTGGCAAATCAATGGTGATCACAGATAAGTCAGCGATCTGATCGCCATCATCTGGCCCCATCCACAGGCCTGATGTCCGCTTGCCCCACCGCAGAAACCCATGCGTTGCGTGATCACCGAAGCAATCCGCCCCCTGCTTCCCATAACACCGGCACATAAAAAACGAGTGGCCAGCAGCCACTCGTTTTGGCGGGTTTCGCTTTGTGATTCAGACGCCGTAGACAGCCAGAATATCGGTCACCCTGTTGTTGACGCTGTACCCGCGGGCGATGGTGTTGCGCGCCGCCTGACTCATTTTGCTGCGCGCTATCTCATCGCTGCGCAGCCAGTAGTTGACCAGCTCCGCCATGTCCCGCACATGGCCGGGCTCCACCAGCCAGCCATTGGATTTATGGTCGATCAGATTGACCAGGCCCCCCACCGCAAAGGTACAGACAGGTATGCCGTGAGCCATCGCCTCCAGGGCCACCAGCGGCAACCCTTCAAAGCGGGAGGTGATGCAGAGCAGGTCGATGTTGTGCCACTCATTGGCCATGTTCTGGAAACCATGAAGCTGGACGCGATCACCATACTGCTGCAACAAGCCGCTTTTCATGGGGCCATCCCCGTAGAGATGAAACGCCCCATCCGCGCAGAAGGCGGCCAGCTGGCAGAATGCCTCCGGCCCCTTTTCCGGCGAGAGGCGGCCGACAAAGGCAATCCGGTTGCCAGTTACCGCAGCCGGCGTCGCAGGCATGGGGACAAAGTTGCTGATCACCGTGCTCGGCACAGGCAATTTGCGAGCGATGGGCTCGCTCACTGCAATACACTTCGCAAAACGCGCTGTGGTGCGATCCAGCCAGCTGTAAAACTTCAGCAACCCTTCCCCGTCATCCCCACTGTGAAAAGTCGAGACCACCGATTTACCGGTGAACCAGGCTGTCAGCCGCCCCAGCACCCCGGCCTTGTAGCCGTGGGTATGGATCAGCACAGAGGCAGGCTGGCGGGCCAGACGGCGCATAAAATCGCGGCTGTTGTGGCACACCTCGTAAGGCAAGCCCTGCTGTTTGAGCAGGGTCGTAAAGGGGGTCATGCCATGGTTGCTCACCAGCACTATGGTGGGGCGAAATCCCCTGGCCAGCAGATCGTTGGCGAGATGGATAATGTGAACTTCAATTCCACCGACCTGACGCGCATCGATAGCCAGCCAGATCTGCTGCATGGGTAACATAAGGCCCTCCTACCGTGGCTCCATGCCACCTGAAATGAGGCGCTGCATAGAGCGGGCCAGTCAGGCAAAGAGGGGCAGGATCAGGCGCCGGGACAGGCGACCAGCAAGAGGGTCATGTCATCGAGGGGGGCATCATTGATGCGTTCATCAAACCAGCGGGCAATGCGATGAGCCAGTTGCTCAAGACCGGGCCCCGAAGTCAGGCAGATCTCTTTTAGCTGCGACTCCCAGCGCTGGCGCTCTGCGGCATCACGGCTATCGAGCAGGCCGTCGGTCCAGAACAGCAGGATCTCGCCGGGCTTGAGCTGACGCTCATTGGTCACGAAGTGGGGATCCGGGCGCAAACCGGGCAAGGGGCCGGTCACGCCGACCTGACGGATGGTGCCGGGCCCGACCAGCCAGGGCGCCGGGTGGCCCGCGCTGGCCCACTGCACCCGCCCCTCGTTGCCGAGCTCAATACAGAGGGTGGTGAGCAGGGTAGCCCCGAGGAGCGGATCACTGTGAACCGCATTGGACAAGATGGTCAGCAAACGGGCGGGGGCGCGCTCCAGATCGTGCGCCGTCAGCAAGCCGCGCAGATAACCGGCATAGGCATGGGCAAAAAACTTGGCTTCCGCGTCGTGGCCCATTACATCCCCGAGCCACAGCACCCGATCCTTGACCAGCAGAAAGTCCCCGCCCCCCACGGTGGCCGCACGGGTTTGCAACGCCAGCTGGTATCCCCCTATGGAGGTGGCGGGCAATAACGGGCGCAGCGCCGAGGTCATGCGCTGATCCAGCTGCTCGCCCCATTGCGATTTGAGCTGCTCCGAGCGTTGCAGCACCCGCGAAACCGCCAGCAACAGGTCCTGCTTGGTGATGGGTTTGACCAGAAAGTCATCGATCCCCAGCGCCCCCGCCCGACTCTGGGTCCACTGATCCTGATGACCGGTCAGGAAGATAAAGGGTACCCCCTTCATCTTGGGATCCTTCATCAACTGCTGGCGCAGCCCAAAGCCATCGATCCCCTCCATCTCGATATCGGAGAGCACCAGCGCGGGGGGCTGCTTTCCGAGCGCCAGCAGGGCGGCATGGGAGTCGGCATAACTTTCAACCCGGTAGTGCTCATGAAGGTAGGCGGTGAGCAGGGCACGCATCACCTTGTCATCGTCGATCACCGCGATCACCGGCAGTTGGTTGACCGGGCCCTGCTGGCGAAGAGTCACGCGATTGCGCTCACCGTCGCGAGAGAAGTGCACCTCGGCAAACAGCTGGTGCACCAGCGCCAGCCCGTATCCCCCCTCCTGCAACTCATCGGGTAACGGCGCACTGGCAAGACCGGGTTGCGGACCGCCATCATCCTCCAGTATCAGACTCAAGCCCGTTTGATCCTCTTTCAGCGTGAGCCAGAGCCGGGTCGCGGGAGGCGCTGTGTGCTTGACGCTATTGGTGGCCAGCTCACTGAAACAGAGCAGCCAGTTGGCTTGATCCTTTGGGGAGACCTGAAACAGGGAGAGTCCCTGTGCCAGCCGGTTGCGCAGTTCGCGCACCGCCTGCAGGGTTGCCGGAGCAGATCGCAACCAGTCATCCATATCGGGCCTCCATTAGCGGGCGATCAGATCCGGAAATTGAGCAAGGCACTGCGCCGGCACCAGCGCTTGAGCCATTCGGTCACCCGGTTACTGGGCAGCCGGTTGAGCTCGCGCAGGATCTCGCTGGCCAGCCCCGGGTTGAGCTTGTCGTTATAGACAGCGCCAATAAGATTGGCCTCGGCACGGGTCAGTTTATCCACTGCACTTTGTACCACGGTCGTCGGCGTCACCCCCGCCAGCACCACCAGCAGCGCCCCTTCACAGGCACCACACACCTGATCGGCCGGAATATTGCCCCGATTGAGGGCGGTGAGCGGCGAAGTATCGAAGATCACCACATCGTAATGCTCGAGCCAGCGAACCAGCAGCTGACGCAAGGTATCCTTGTTGCGAAAGGCCATCAGATCCTTGCCTGGCGCCGGGAGCAAGGACAAGGAGCGGCCAGTGGCTACCGGCTCGGGCACATCATTGGGCCCCCAGGCAATCGCCGTGGCGCGGCCGGGATGATAGAGGTTGAGATCCACCAGCAGGGTACGCAGCCCATCCGCTTCCGAGCGCCTTGCCAGCGCATCGCAGATGGAGCTCACCCCCTCTCCCCCTTCCGACGAGGTGACCGCCAGCGAGCGGATCCCCCGGGCGACCGTCGCCGCGTAGAGGGATTCGAGCTCCAGGTATTGAATGGGGATGCTCATATCAAAGCGTCCCGACCAGGGCCACCACCGAAATCGTGGTCAGGATGTCGCGCATGCCATCCATGAAGATGGCCCAGTTGCTGCTTTTGCTGTCAGGGATAAAAACGGTGTCCCCTGCGCGCAGCACCGGTAACTGGCTAAAGTCGGGCTCTTTGGCAAAGCCGTCGAGATCGAAGCTGCGGGCCTGATCCCCCTGACCACTGGTGGCCATGTTGATCACCACAATCTTCTTGATATAGGCGCTGCTGGTCGGGCCACCCGCCTCGGCCAGCAGATCCAGCAGGGTCATGGAGGAGTCAAAACGGTAGCGACCGGGACGGGCGATCGCCCCCAGCACTCGAATGGTGTTCTCCTTCGGTTCATCGAGCCAGGGGCGATTCTTCTCCGGCAGGTAGATGGAGTCGCCGGGCAGCACCTTGGGCAGCAAGGTTTCATCGCCAGTTTCAAAGTAGAGAGCAAGGTCGAGCTTGCTGACCCGCGCAGTGCTGCCACTGCGATGGGCGATACG
The DNA here is from genome assembly GCF_963862045.1 of Aeromonas sp. 159. Classification (NCBI taxonomy): domain Bacteria; kingdom Pseudomonadati; phylum Pseudomonadota; class Gammaproteobacteria; order Aeromonadales; family Aeromonadaceae; genus Aeromonas; species Aeromonas sp. 159. Next base: position 15,006 of record NZ_CAWLMI010000023.1, read on the forward strand.
CACATTGCGCAGATCCGCCGCCGCAGTCGGGCCATCGGCGGCCGACAGGATGTCGATAAAGCCCATCTGCTCATTGAAGGCATAGCGACCGGGGGCCCCGACCTGACCGAAGATATAGATGGAACTGTCCGGTGACTGGCGCACCCACTGGGACTTGTTATCACTGGGATCGGTGGGCAGCTCGGGGATCATGATGGTGAATCCGGCCCGGATCTTTGGCAGGCTGGCGAGCGCCCCCCCCTGATGGAGAAACTTGTCGAGATCAAACAGGGTCGGCGTGGCCTGCCCCCCTTCGGCGGTCAGGATCTGCACCTTGGCGATATCGGCCCGCTCGTTGGGGCCACCGGCGTGGGCGATCAGATCCAGCAGCGACATTTCGTCAGACCATTCATAGCGGCCCGGGATCCGCACCGCCCCCATCACCATCACCGCCCGCCCGGGAGCCACCTTCAACCAGGACTTCTCGTTGATATCGGTCTTTTCCGGCACAAAGATGGCGTCACCGGGTTTGACTTGGGGCAGCGCCTTTTGCATCCCTTCGGTATAGGCCTGCAAGTCGATGGGTTCGATCGTGCCATCGGTGCGCAGCAAACGGATCTGGCGACTCTCGGCATAGCGGGTCGGGCCGCCGGCATTGGCCAGAATATCGAGGAAGGAGTCCCCTTCCCGTCCCTCATAGGCGCCGGGTTTAAACACCTCGCCCATGATGTAGATGGTGCGCGCCCCCCGTTTTATCTGCTCTTCATCCTTGGGCACGAAGATGGTGGCGCCCGGCGCCAGATTGGGCAGCAACTTGTTGTTGCCGGAGTCGAGATAGGCTTTGAGATCGAACAGCTCGGGAGCATCACCATTGATCACCCGGATCCGCTCCACCCCGGCAAAGCGGGTCACCCCACCGGCTCGCATCAGCAGATCCACGATGGAGTTGCCGCTCTTGAAACTGAAGGCGCCGGGGCTGTTGACCTCGCCAAATACCTTGATCGCCTTGCCGGTATCGCCATCCCCGCCTGCCGCCAGGGTTGCCGCATCAAAATCGATCTGCACGTTGCCGATCAGCGGAGAGGCGGGTACGAACACCACATCAAGGGATTGCAATGGCGGCAACACGCTGGCATCGCCGGTATCGAGATAACGCTTGTAGTCGAAGCTAGAGACAGTGCTGCCGCGCCGCACCTGCATATTGTTGAGCTGGGCACCAGGCACCAGACCGCCAGCGGCATCGAGGGCCATCTGCACGTTGCCATCGGGCGCCAGATCATAACTGCCGGGTTTTTTGACATAACCCATCACGCTGATCAGCAGCCGCTTCTCCAGCAAGGTGACGGTCAATTGAGAGAGGTTGTTGTAAACAGGTTTGAGGGCGGTGCGGATCAGCTCATCCGCCTGTTGCAGGGTCTTTCCCCCCACCACTAGGTTGCCGACTTCAGGCAGTGCAATCTCCCCCTGCTTGTTGATCTGGAAAGGCTGATCAAAAGCAGGCTCACCGGGTTGCACTATGGCCAACCGATCACCGGGAGCCAACAAGGTGGAGGCCAGTAACGGGCAGGTGAACAACAGCAAGAGAACACAGATCAATCCTTCGAGAGCGCCCCGTTTCATAGACATCCTTTTCGTCTGTTACGTCTGCCCCCATTGGCGTAAGGGGAGCCCTGACCAATCAGCACGACAGCCATCCGCTGTTGTCTGTTGCAGCCGCAAACGTACTTGTTGTAGTGATTGTGCCAACACGGTCTGACGCCAGGCTACATCCGACCAGAGCCGTCCGTGCATATCCCGTTCGATATCAATACGTTGAGATTGTAGTCTTTTCAACTCGGCAGGCATACACCCCTGCAGACTCGCTTGCTTTAATTCCGTCAGCTGCAAGTCGAGTTCCTTCTGACGCTCATCATAACGAGACCAGACCCGCCGTTCATCCTCATTGACCGGAATACGGGTGGGTCTTGCCTCGGCCATGCCGCCATACCCCTGCGGCGGCCACTGCGCACAACCCGACAGCAAGATGGACGAGAGCAGGATACCAAAGCGTTTCATGATGCAGCGGCCATCATGCCACGGGAGCGCATATAGGCCTTGATGCTCTCATGGCAGGGGATCACCCGGTCGATATGCAGCATCTCCAGCAGGTCATGAGGTTGACCGGGTCCACAGACAAGGGCCATCTGATGCCCGTTCATAATCAATCTTTTATAGAGAAATACCAAGGCTCCGATCCCCGACGAGTCGATAAAATGAACATCGCTAATATCGGCCAGGATATCTCCCGGGTGGGTCGAAAGGGTTTCAAACAACGGGCGGAGCTCACTGACGGCCATCGCGTCAAACTCGTTTTCCAGTACCACTACCTGGATATCATTAAGGGTGTAAGTCATGCTTTCCATCGCTAGCTCCTTGTCGATTCTCAGACTATTTGCTGTCACGGCATTCAGCACGCTGCAAATGTTATGCCGGGCAGTGCCACGGCACTTGTTCTCCAAATGATACTCTTTGCGCCTTATTCACCGACACCCACTCCTCGTTTTGATTGCCAAATTGCAATTAACCTCCCCCGCACGTTGCAAACTGCAATTCACCTGGGCCGAGATCGCCCGATAAGAGGCTAAATGACTGATAATTCAAGCCCATTAGACCGGGCCCGATTATTGCTTGCCTTTGGACACACTTCACAAGCCACCGTTGGCTCGGCCCCCGTGCCGCCATTTTCCAGGAAGGAGAGATCATGAAAGCAGGCCTTTATATCGCACCACTGCTGGCAGCCCTTTGCGGCACCGCATACGCAGCCCCCTCCCCTGACAGCGCCGTGTTGAAGGTTGAAGGCGCCATCAGCAGCCCCACTCATCAGGCTCTGGCCCTGTGGGACAGCGCCATGCTGGATCAACTGCCGGTACACGAAATCAAAACCCATACCCCCTGGTATGACGAAGCCAAAACCTTTCGCGGCCCGCTGCTGCAAGATGTATTGGCCAAGGTCGGGGCAACCGGCAAACAGCTCACCATTACCGCGCTCAATGACTACTCGGTACAGGTGCCGACAAGCGATGCCGAGCAGTATCGGGTCATCCTCGCCCGCACGATCAATGGCAAGCCACTATCGGTGCGTGACAAAGGGCCGCTGTTCCTTGTCTATCCGTTCGATCAATATCCCGAACTGCAAAACAAGCTCTATTACGGTCGGGCTATCTGGCAGATCAGCGCGATAAAAGTGGAGTAAATCCCATCATGCGTTCCATGGCGGCCAGTCAACGTTTCTTGTTTGTGGTGCTCTGCGTGCTGCTCCTTGCCTTTGCCGGTATTGGTACCATCCAGTACCGGCAATTTCAGGATCTGCAGCGCAGTACCAGCCAGGGCGAAGACAACGTGATGTGGAACTATTTCCAGCTCTATAACGAAGCGCTGCGTTTTCAAAGCTCGCTGCTCCATGAGTCGCAACCGACCTTCCAGCTCAGATACGATATTCTGGTCAGCCGCATGGATCTGGTGTTGGAGAGCAAGGATCGCAGCCTGCTTCAGCAAACAGAGATCTACCAGCAGGCAAGCAAAGCCATTCGATCCTACATCTCTCTGGCGGATATCTGGCTCGGCCCGGAAGCCACCAAGCCGCTCGACAATCTTGCCCATCAAGAACTGCGCCAACAGCTTGCCTCCCTGCTCCCCCTGCTCCATCAGCTGACTCTGGAGGTGAACCAGCAGGCGACCCTGTTTGATGTGGCGCGCCGCGACAGCGTGAGGGAGCAGATCATCACGACGACACTCATCGCGACCCTGCAATTTGCGCTGCTCTTTGTGCTCGCCCTGCTGATCTGGCGGCAAATGAATATCTCGTTTCTGCAGCACAAACTGATGCAGCAGCTCAATGACAAACTGCTGCGGGCAAATCAGGCGGCAGAGGCCGGCACAAGAGCCAAAAGCAGCTTTTTGGCCAACATGAGCCATGAAATTCGCACCCCCATGAATGGCATTCTCGGCATGCTTTCACTGCTGGCCGACCGGGATATGGATCCGAGGGAGCGAGACTATCTGGAAACGGCGCGCGAATCGGCAAACCATCTGCTCGGTCTGCTCAACGACATTCTGGATGTATCCAAGCTGGAAGAGGGCAAGATCGAGCTGCAACTAGCCCCCCATCACTTGCCCCAGCTGCTGGAGGATATCCGGGCCCTGATGCAGAGCAACTGCGATGCAAAAGGGATCAAGCTGACACTCACTGTCGCCCCCAATACGCCGGAGTGGTTGATGATCGACCCGCTGAGGGTGCGGCAGATCCTCTTCAATCTGGTGAGCAATGCCATCAAGTTCACCCATCAGGGGGAAGTAAAGATCCACGTTGATAGCACCCTGTTGGAGCAGGATCGCCACTCTATACGCATCTCGATCCAGGACACCGGGATCGGCATGAGCAAAAGTCAGCTAAAGAACCTGTTTCAACGTTTCGCCCAGGCGGATGTCTCGATCACCCGCCAATATGGCGGATCGGGCCTGGGACTTGAAATATCCCGTAACCTCGCACGCCTGATGGGTGGCGATATCTCGGTAGAGAGCAGCGAGGGACATGGCAGTACTTTTACCTACATCTGGCCCGCCAGAGCCACGACCCCCTCGATTGTTTGCCTGCCGTCCAAGCCACTGGATCAGGAGAGCTATCGCATCTTGCTGGTTGATGACAATGCCACCAACCGCAAGGTGATCGGCGCCATGCTCGACTCCGTGGGCCATCAGGTCACACTGGCCGTTCAGGGAGAAGAGGCGCTGGAGAAACTGGGTCACACCGAATTTGATCTGGTGTTGATGGATGTCCAGATGCCAGTGATGGATGGCCTGGTGGCCACCACCCGGATCCGCACCTCCCAGATGCCTTGGGCAGATATCCCCATCATCGCCCTGACGGCTGATGCGATGCCGGAATCCAAGCAATACTATCTCTCCCATGGCATGAACGGGTATATCACCAAGCCCATTAATAAAGAGACGCTACTGAGCGAGATAAACAGACATATTTCCCATGGGCGGCTCAAATACAACGCCACCCTGCGTGTCAGCAAGCAATAACCCCCCCCCCTGATTCCGAGCTA
>NZ_CAWLMI010000024.1:0-50488 GCF_963862045.1 Aeromonas sp. 159
ACGGCGTCCAGACGACCGTCCATCGCAGCGGCGTAGGCGCCGACATACTTGGCCACACGGTAGGTGAAGACATCCAGCGCACGCTTGGCACCGGCGTCGGTAGCATAGTTGGTGGTGACGTAGCGGCAGTCGCTGCTCGCTTCGGTCAGCCCCAGCAGACCGGACTCACGGGTCAGGGTGTGGTTGATCTGCTCCACGCTGTAACCGAGCTGGTCGTGCATGAAGAAGACCACGGCCGGATCGATATCACCGGAGCGGGTACCCATCGCCAGACCTTCCAGCGGAGTCAGACCCATGGAGGTGTCAACGGATTCGCCGTTCTTGATGGCGCAGACAGATGCACCGTTACCCAGGTGGCAGTTGATGATGTTCAGCTCATTCAACGGCTTGCCCAGCTCTTTTGCCGCTTCTTCCGCGATGTAGCGGTGAGAAGTACCGTGGGCACCGTAACGACGGATGCCGTGTTCACGGTAGAGCTTGTGCGGCAGCGCATAGAGGTAGGCCTCTTGCGGCAGGGTCTGGTGGAACGCGGTGTCGAACACGGCCACGTTCTTCTCGGACAGCTGCGGGAACACTTTCAGCGCGGCGCGAATACCGATGAGGTGCGCCGGGTTGTGCAGCGGGGCGAACGGAATGGCGGCTTCGATACCGGCGATCACGCCGTCATCAATACGCACTGAGCGGGAGAACTGCTCGCCACCGTGTACGATTCGGTGACCGATGGCCACCAGTTGCTCGGCAAGAGTCGGATCCTGCGGCAGGATGTGACCCACGATATGGTCGAGGGCCTCCTGGTGAGCGGCACCCGCTCCCAGCATGGCTTCGCCCTTGACCCCGTGGAGTTTCCATTTGATACGTGCATCATCCAGATTGAAGCATTCGGCCAGGCCGGACAGCATGTCCTCACCTGTTTCGGCGTCCATTACGGCAAATTTCAGGGAAGAGCTACCGCAGTTAAGGATCAATACCAACTTGCTCATTTTCTACATCTTCCTGTGCTTCGGCTTTATGCCGACAGTGTCGTGTCATCCAAAAGAGGATGGGATTCCCCTGCCGGGGGCTTATGGTCGCAGGAGGGTGCGTCCAATTTTTCAATTCTTGCTCTTGAAAGAGTCATCGCAACTTGTGGTGCGTATCACTGGTTTCAATGCTTGCGAGCCTCAACGCATCAGCAGCACAGGGCTCGCCTCAATGGGAGTGCTCAGGCGATAGCCAGCAGATCCTTGTGTACCTTGACCACCAGCTTCTTCACCTTGGCGGGCTGGTTGAAGGTACAGAGCGGGCGGTGCAGCTCGCCCGGCCAGAAGATGGCGAAATCGCCCGGTTGCAGCGCCAGATAGCTGGTCTGCTCGTCATCGACAAACCAGAGGTCGGGATGGGGATGGTCGGCGCCGTCGCTCACGTAGTCGTGGGGGCCCACACCTATCCACTCTTCACCGCGCAGCAGCAGCTGGATATCGAGATACTGCTGATGGAATTCGCCACGGCGATCCGCGGCTGGCTCGGTCAGATCCTCGCTCACCAAACAGAACAGGTTGAGGCCATCAATCTCGGTCTTGCCGAGCGGAGCGTCACCCCAGTGAGCCACGCTCTTCACCACCTCGGCCATGATGCGGGCCAGCGGGGCGGGCAGCGGCGTCCGCTGCAGGGTGTTCAGGCTACCGGTGATCATGGCGTCTGTTTCCTGTTAGGTATATCTGGGCGGCATCTTTGCCAGCCAATGAAAAAGGACCTGTGACAGGTCCTTCAATAATGCCGTCTGCAATCCGTGCAAACCGGTTTAGAGCTTTTGCTCATGTTCAGCTATATGGGCACTGTTACACACTCGTCAGCACCTTGCCAAGAGACATAATCCCATTTTCATAGTGATCGTACCAGCTGAAACCATATTATTCACCACCCTTTCCCCCTCGACTTTGACCAGACGCAAAAACGGGCGCATCAGCGCCCGTTTTTTTCGCAAAACCGTTTAACAACCGGTTTCATTCAAGCCTTTTTGGCATTTTCCACCGGTTTGGCGTACATGGCCCGCCAGATCGCCTTGTGCTCTTCCGGCACCTCTGACTGACGGGTCAGGAAGGCCGCCTGTTCGATGGTATTGGCCTTGCCGGAGACATCGGCCGCCAGATAGTTGCTGGGGAACAGGTGGTAACTGCTCCAGATCGCCTTGTCGATCAGCGCGGCCAGTTCGTCCGGATCGCTGAAGCCCTCGGTGATCGGCGCACCGAAGGAGACGTGTACCCGCCCCTTCATGCCGACGATACCGGCGACGATACTCTCGATATCCTCGAACTCGCCCTTCTCGTAGCTGCCGTTGACCGACTTCTCGTAGAGCTCGCGCGCCTTCGCCTTGTCGGTGGGGTCCAGCTCGTAGCTGATGCTGACCGGCACGATATTGAGGCTGCGCATGTAGTCGACGAAGTCGATCTTCTGCTTCTTGCCGTCGACGTAGAACATCTTGAGGATGGCGGGATCTGTCTTGTCATCGCCATTCTTGGCGCGCCCTTCCTTCTGGGCGATCCAGATGGAGTGACCTTCGTGAACCGAGTTGCCAATATAGGCAGACAGCTCGCCGAGCGCCTTCATCATCTCCCGCGGCCCCTTGGCGGAGCGTTTGACGATAAAGCTCTTGTTGAGCTTCATCAGCTCGGTGGCGCAGGGTTTGCGCAGCAGGTTGTCACCGATGGCGATGCGCACGGTATCGAAACCGTGGGTGTGCAGCCCCCAGTTGACGAACGCCGGGTCCATGGCGATGTCTCTGTGGTTGGAGACAAACAGATAGCCCTGCTCTTTCTTAAGATGCTCGATCCCGGAAAAGGTCACCCCCTTGGTGGAGGTGGCGATCATGCGGGACATGTACCGGGTGACCCCCATCTGGACCTGATGCACTGTGGTCACTTTTGACCATTTGCGGCGCAGGAACAGGCGGATCATCGGGCGGATGGCCCAACCCAACCAGCTCATCAGGGAACCGAAACGATACTTGGCGATGGCGCCGATAAATTCATCATCCAGGATCAGCCGTTCGATGGCTGCCGGCACTTCTTCATCGCGGTAGGGGCGAATATCCGCGAATCTATCTACTTCAGTCACAATGTCAGCCTTGCATGCTAGGAAACCGCAGCCAACCCGCGTTGGCCGGGGAAAATTCAGGGCGCAATTTTACACGCTTTTATGGCAAGGGGTATGAGACAAGCATGAATAGTGAGATCTGACCAGTTTATTAATCGGATGCCAGTGCCAGCGCGACCGCCGCTTCGGCATGGATGGCGGTGGTGTCGTAGAGCGGCACCGCCGCCCGGGCATCGCCCACCAGCAGGGCAATCTCGGTGCAGCCGAGGATCACCGCCTCGGCACCCGCGGCCGCCAGCCCCTCGATAATGGCCAGATACTCGGCCCGCGACGATTCGCGGATCTCCCCCAGACAGAGCTCGTCATAGATGATCCTGTGTACCCGCTCCCGCCCGGCCTCATCGGGTACCAGCACCGCCAACCCGAAGCGCTCCTGCAAGCGCCCCTTGTAAAAATCCTGCTCCATGGTGAAGCGGGTGCCGAGCAGGCCGACCCGGGTTATCCCGTCCGCCTGCAATTTGGCCGCGGTAGCATCGGCGATATGGAGCAGCGGAATATCGATGGCCGCCTCAATCTCGGGCGCCACCTTGTGCATGGTGTTGGTGCCGATCAGCAAGAAATCGGCGCCGCCATCCTGCAACTTGCGCGCCTCCGCCGCCAGCAGGCGGGCGGTAGCGGGCCAGTCACCGGCATGCTGCAGCCGCTCGATACCGGCAAAGTCGACGCTATTGAGCAGCACCCGCGCCGAGTGCAAACCGCCAAGCTGTGCGCGCACCCCGCGGTTGAGCGCCTGATAGTAACTGACGGTGGACTCCCAGCTCATGCCACCCAGCAGACCGATACATTTCATAGGAACTCCTTTCATCCCAAGGGAGGGCAGAACCACGCCACCTTGCAGGCAAGGTCACGGGATCGAGATAAAAAAGGCCCCGCAGGGCCAACAAGACAGCCGGTAAAGGCCCGGGTCAACCCTGGGCTAAATCCAGATCATCCCGACACAGGCGGCCGTCGCCAGCCCCATGCCAAGATTGAAACGCCGCCAGCCCCGGGCGGTGCGAATGATTTGCCGCACCTGGGCGCCAAAAAGCACCCAGAACGCCCCGGTATAGAGGCCGGTAATAAAGAAGATCACCAGCACCCAGAGCGCGGAGGGCCAGTAAGCCTCCCCCGCCAGGGTGAAACCGCTGATGGCGGAGAGCGCCATCATCCATGCCTTGGGATTGAGCAGTTGCAGCATGGCCCCCTGATGAGCGGGAATGAGCGGCCGGTTGCCCTCGGCCGGGCCGCTGGCCGTCGCCACCTTCCACGCCAACCAGAGCAGATACGCCGAACCGATAAGCTTGAGGCCGTCGTGCAGCAGCGGCACCTTCTCGAACACCACGCCAAGCCCCAGCGCGGTAGCGAGGATCATCAGATTGATCCCCCCCACTACCCCCACCAGCAGGGGAATCGTGCGGCGAAAACCCTGCGCCGCCCCGGCGCTGGTGAGCAACATATTGTTGGGCCCCGGTGTGCCGCAGGTAACCAGGGCAAACCCCGCCAGGGGCAGTAACCAGTTCAGATCCATCTCAACCTCTTGTCGATGCAACGCCCCCGTTATGGGGAAAGCCTTCTAATATGCAGAGCCAACCCCGTGGCGACAAGTCAGAAATGCCTCTTTCCAGGCCACCTCCCCCTCCAGCGCAACACGGCTCAATACCAGAGCATCACCACGCAGAGCGCCGTCAGCAGACCGAGAGAACCGTTGAGTCGCCGCCAGCCCCGATCCGAGCTGATCCAGTTGCTCAGCTGATGGCCGAACAGTACCCAGACAAAGCAGACTGGCAGGGCCACCAGCACAAACATGACCATCACCGCCAGCTGACTCGACCAGTAACTGGCGCCGGGCAGGCTGAACAGACTGATGGCGGAGATCCCCATCATCCACGCCTTGGGATTGAGGAACTGAAAGCCCAGCCCCTCCAGCATGGTTAGCGGACGGGCCCGACGGGCCGGATCCCCCGGCGCGCCGGCCACCGCGATACGCCACGCCAGCCACAGCAGATAGAGGCTACCGAAGATCTGCAAACCGAGGCGTAATAAAGGCCAGCGCTCGAACAGCGGATAGAGCCCCAGCGCCAGCACCAGTTGCAACACCGGCTGCCCCAGCCCCACCCCAAGCAGATGTGGCAGGGTGCGACGCACCCCGAAGTTGGCACCGGAAGCCGTCAGCATCAGGTTGTTGGGCCCCGGCGTACCGCAGGTGAGTACGGCAAAACCGAACAGGGTGACATACCACTCCATCGTCATATTGTGACTCCTTGCTTGCCATATTGTATCGATACAATGTGTGCTATCTGGTTGTTATCAGGTTGAAATTCACGCTATATTGACAACAAATTTTGATCAATGGATTTATTGTCACCATGACAATCTGGACACCCGACCTTGCGGCCTTCGATGGCCCCCTCTACCTCAAGCTGGTCAAAGCGATCGAACAGGGGATCGCGAATGGCGAGCTGCCACTGCAGACCCGATTGCCTACCCACCGATCCCTGGCGGATCGTCTGGGTGTCACCGTCGGCACCGTCACCCGCGCCTACAGCGAGGCGGAGCGGCGCGGCCTGCTTGCCGCCCGGGTGGGCCACGGCACCTGGGTCAAGGGAGCGAACACAGATCCCGCCAATGAGTGGGTTATCCGCCAAGAGGAGGGGCACCGCATCGAGCTGTGGCAGAACCTGCCGGTACAGCTGGATCGAGCGGCCATCATTCGCCCTATGTTGGAGGAAGTGGCGGACGGGGATCTCAACGCCCTGCTCGGCTACGACAAGGAGGCGGGACGGCCGGATCAGCGCCAGCAGTTTGTCGACTGGCTGGCTGAGCAAGGGGTGGCCTGCAGTGAGGATCGCCTGCTGTTCAGCCACGGCGCCCAGCACGGCATCATGCTGGCGCTGCTGGCTACCAATTGCGTGGGGGAGACCATCCTGTGCGAGGGGCTGAGCTACCCCGGTATGCTGGGCAATGCCCGCCAGCTGAAGAATCAGGTGGTGGGACTGGCGATGGACGAGGAGGGGCTGCTGCCCGAGGCGCTGGACGCCGCCTGCCGCACCCGCCGGGCCAAGCTGCTCTACCTCACCCCGACCCTGCAAAACCCCACCACCGCCATCATGAGTCTGGCGCGGCGGGAGGCCATCGTCGCCATCGCCCGTCGCCACGATCTGCTGATCATCGAGGATGACGTCAACGGCCTGCTGCCCCAGCAACCTGTGATCCCCCTGGTCAATCTGGCGCCGGAGCGGGTTATCTATCTGGGCAGTCTGGCCAAGATCGCTTGCGGCGGCCTGCGGGTGGGCTTCGTGCTGACGCCCCCTGCCCTGCGCTGCGCCTTCGCCCAGACCATGCGGCTGTCGAGCTGGATGGTGAGCCCGCTGCTGATCGAGCTCGCCTGCAAAATGGTCAGTCAGCGCCAGATCATGCCGCTGGTCGAGCAGCAGCGGGAGATCCTCAAGCGCCGTGGCGAACTGCTGCGCCACCTGCTGCCCGCCGCCCGCTGGCAGCCGGGCAGCATGCACGCCTGGCTGCCGCTGCCGGAGCCCTGGCGCAGCCAGCAGTTTGCTGCTGCCGCCGACGCCCTTGACGTTGGCGTGGCGAGCGGGGAACACTTCGCCGCCGGTCAGTTTGCCGCTCCGCAGGGGGTGCGCCTGAGCCTGAGCCAACCCGCCACCGACGCCCGGGTCGGCGAGGGGCTGGCCCGTCTGGCCCAACTGCTGCAGGGGACGCCCCCCAGCAATCCCCTGCTATAGTCAGGCCAGCCGACCTGACCTTCACGCTTCATCGTCATAGCCAAGGAGATGCCGTGCCCCCCATCAGAGCCGCCCTGCTGTTTGCCACCCTGTTGCTGGGCGGCTGCGCCTCGTCAACGACCCACCAGCAGCTGGGGGCCGCGATCAATGGATTGGAAGGGGAGTTGCAACGACTGGAAGAGGAGCTGGCGGCGATGAACGGCCTGCACTATCAAAAGGCGATCGATGCCCCGCTCAGTTTGCGCCGCGCACTCGGGGCGCCGCAGCCCACCCCAGAGGGGCTGGTGCCGGTGGCCAGCAAGCTGGAGGATGGGCCACTCCTGCGCTATCAATACCGCCTGCCAGCGGGGATGGCGAGTCTGCCCCAGGACAACCTCTGCCAGCGCTACGAGTTCGAGCTGCGCCATCTGGGCCGCCTCGGCAAACTCGAATTAAGCTGGCTGGGGGAACAGGGCAAGGGGTCGCGGCTGATCCGCCAGAGCGACTGCCCCTTCGGGACGCAGATCCGCCCTCGGCAATAGCAGGTTGCCGCCCAGAGAGGTGGCATAACCGATTGAAATAACAGCCCATAGTGCGCCCTCCAGCACCCTGATGGCTACTGTCAGCTTTTCACTCAGCGAGTGCTGTGCCTATGTTCCTCTTGGGTCTACCATAATCAACCTAATGGTTTGCTCACAGGAAGTACCTGCATGACGATACTGCTGCTCGAAGAGGATCCCCTGCTCCGTAGCGCCATCACCCGGGAACTGACCGAACAGGGGGTACCCGCCGACCGGATCCACTACCACAGCCATCCAAACCACGAGCGCAGCGGCCTGCTGGCCCTGCTGCAACAGCACGCCTTCGACGCCATCATCTGTCAGCAGGACAAGCAGCAGGATCTTGACGGAGCCCGGCTGCTGCACGAAGCGCACTATCTCGGCCTGCTGCAACCCGGTTGTGTATTGCTGCTGCTCGATGCTGATCAGAGCGAGCAGGAGTTTCTCCCCTCGGATCTCTACTTCTCCCTCTATCTGGCTCTTCCCTTCATGACTCAACAGCTCACCGCGGTGCTCGGCCAGCTGGTGAAGTTAAGCAACCTGACCCGCACGCTGGCCGCCCCCATTCTGCTGCGGGAGTGGCAACTGGCTACCGCCCTCTGTGAAGACTTGCTGTTTCAACGGGAGAATCGCTCGCTGACCCCCTGGCTGGATCGACTCAAGGGCTACCTGCTGCTGCAATCAGCCGAGCGGATCACTGCCGCCCAGCACTATGCCCTCTGTGCCAACGAGTATCAGGCAAGCTGGCCAAGGGCCGGGCTCTTCTACGCCATGCTGGGGCTCGGCAAATTGCAGAGCGCCCGGACCGACTTGCAGCGCCATCAGGCCAGCGTCTCGATGGCCACCCGGCTTGAGCTGCAACTCGCCAGCCAGCTGCATCAGCATTACTGGCTGGCGGCGTGGGAGACCATGGGAGAGCTGCTGCAGATCCGTCCCCATCAGCCGCGCTGGCATCAGCTGGCGATGTTGCTCGGGCTGGTGCTGCAAGATGAGGAGAAGGTGCTGGAGCAGGCCAACAGCCTGACCCTGCGCCACTTCAGCGAACAGCGTGTCCGGCTCGCCATCGACAGCTTCATGCTCAATGCCAGTCTGGCGGTGCTGTGGCGCGCCCCTTCCAGCAACCGGATCCGCTCCCTGCAACAGGAGTGGGAGCACCTCAAACGCACCGTCCACCTGCAACCCCACGAATATGAGCTGCTGCAGGCGCTGATGCTGGGGCTGGATTACCGCTTCGACGAGGCGCTGATCCTGATTGCCCACCACCAGCCGGATGAGGGGAGCGACAACCACCTCACCCTGCTGCTCGGCTTTGCGGTCAGCCAGTTCTGCGGTTTGCCCCACCACGCCCAGCGCTACCTGACCCAGCTGACCCAATACCGCGTCAGGGTGGCGCCCCACCCGCTCACCCGCCAGCTGTTCCACCATCTGGTGGCCGAGCTGGGCCAACGCCTGACGGCGAGAGAACAACGGCTGAGCGAACTGCGCCAGCTGCGCCACAAGGCGATGCAGGCCAGCCAGTATCAGACAGCCCTGCAAGCGGGCTTGCAGCTGCTGGAGGAGTTCCCCGCCCTGCCGGGCGATGCCTGGCAACTGCTGGAGCTGCTGCAACACTGCTGGCCTGCGGGTATGGCCGCTCCCAAGGTAGCGCTGCTGGTCGATACCCTGGAGCGGCGCCTCAAGCACAGCCCCGCGTTTCTCGATCAACATGCCCAGCAGTACCAGCGCACCCTGCAGGAGATCCGCACTCATCTTCAGCCGCACCTCTCCGGCAGCGGCCCCTCCAGCCTTGTCGCAGGGCAGCCCGAGCCATGATGATGCTGGCGGCGTGCAAACCGGCATTGTCGGCAAAGCCAATATAGAGAGAGGGGAGCCTTGGCTCCCCTCTCTCTATATTGGTTCTCTGTCAGCTGATGACGATGAGTGTTGGGCTCAAACCAGCGCGTCACTCTCCAGCGCCGCCTTGAGAAAATCTTTCCAGCTGATGATGCCGACCAGGGCGCCATTCTCCAGCACCGGCAGGCAGGAGACCCCCTTCTCCAGCATCAGCTTGACGCCGTCGCGCACGGTGAGATGGGGTGCGATGGTGACGAGCTGACGACTCATGATCTGGTGGGCCCGCTTGTTGAGGGTTTCGGTATCGCGACTCATCTCGGCTTCGGAGTCGAGATAGGGGCTGATGGCGCGGAACAGATCCCGATCCGAAATGACCCCCACCAGATCCCCCTCCTCCAGTACCAGCAGGTGGCGAAAGTGTGCCTGCTCGAAGATATCCCTGATGACTCGGAGTCGATCATCCATTGAAACGGTGGCGACCCGGGTCGTCATAATATCCCTGATATGCATGCTAACCTCCCGTAACCAAACTGGTTTCTCTGTTATGGCATGTTTTTGCAGCGCCAGCCAGTGGCCAGCCCTTCGCTACAGTGCAAATCAGCGTCATTTCACGTAAGATCCGCGCCAGTTTTTCTCCTCCATTTTGAGCAAGCAGATCCCACCCATGATAGTTGCCAGTCAAATCGAACTGATCCGCGGCGGCCGCAAGCTGCTGGACAACGCCTCCGCCACCATTCACCCCGGCCACAAAGTGGGTCTGGTGGGCAAAAACGGCTGTGGCAAGTCCACCTTTTTTGCACTGGTACGGGGCGAGCTGGCCATCGACAGCGGCACCTTCAGCCTGCCCGCTGGCTGGCAGATCGCAGGCGTCGCGCAGGAGACCCCGGCGCTCGACTGCTCCGCCCTCGAGTATGTGATCGATGGCGACAAGGAGTTCCGCTCGCTGGAGGCCCAGCTGGTGCAAGCCGAGCAGGATGACAATGGGCTGCTGGTGGCCGAGCTGCACGGTCGCCTCGATACCATCGGCGCCTACAGCATTCGCGCCCGCGCCGCCGAACTGCTGCACGGCCTCGGTTTCAGCGACGAGCAGCTGAGCTCGCCGGTACGCAGTTTCTCCGGTGGCTGGCGCATGCGTCTGAACCTCGCCCAGGCGCTGCTCTGCCGCTCCGATCTGCTGCTGCTCGATGAACCGACCAACCACCTGGATCTCGATGCCGTCATCTGGCTGGAGAAGTGGCTCAAGGGTTATCAAGGCACGCTGGTGCTCATCTCTCACGATCGCGATTTCCTCGATTCGGTCATCAGCCGCATCATCCATATCGAGAACGGCAAGCTCAACGAATACACCGGCGGCTACTCCGACTTCGAACTGCAGCGCGCCGAACAGCTGGCCCAGCAGCAGTCCATGTACGAGAAGCAGCAGCGGGAGATGTCCCACATGCAGGCGTATGTGGACCGCTTCCGCTACAAGGCCTCCAAGGCCCGTCAGGCCCAGAGCCGCCTGAAAGCGATGGAGCGGATGGAGAAGATCCTGCCCGCTCACGCCGACTCCGAGTTCAGCTTCGAGTTTCGCGAGCCGTCGGCCCTGCCGACCCCGCTCATTGCCATGGAAAACCTCAGTGCCGGTTACGGCGACAAGGTGATCCTGGAGAAGATCAAACTCAATCTGGTACCGGGTTCGCGCATCGGTCTGCTCGGTCGCAACGGCGCCGGTAAGTCCACCTTTATCAAGATGCTGTCGGGCTCCAACCCGCCGCTCTCCGGCAAGCTCGAAGTGAGCGCCGGGGTGAGCATCGGCTACTTCGCTCAGCATCAGCTGGAGACCCTGCGTCTCGACGACTCCCCGCTCGATCATCTGGCCCGCCTCGCGCCGGACAAGACCGAGCAGGAGCTGCGCAACTATCTGGGCAGCTTCGGTTTTCACGGTGACAAGGCGCTCGACAAAGTAGCCCCCTTCTCTGGCGGCGAAAAAGCGCGGCTGGTGCTGGCGCTGATCACCTGGCAAAAGCCCAACCTCTTGCTGCTCGATGAACCGACCAACCACCTGGATCTGGAGATGCGCCACGCCCTCACCATGGCGCTGCAAGGCTTCGAAGGGGCCATGGTGGTGGTCTCCCACGACCGTCACCTGCTGCGCACCACCACTGATGACTTCTATCTGGTGCACGGTGGCCGGGTCGAGCCGTTCGACGGCGATCTGGACGACTACCACAAGTGGCTCGGCGAGCAGGAGAAAGAGGCCAACGCCAAACCGGCCGATGGCCCCGTCTCTGCCAACTCGGCGGTAGCGCGCAAGGATCAGAAACGGCGCGAGGCGGAGTTTCGGCAAGCGACCCGTCCCCTGCGCCAGAAGCTGGAAAAGCTCGAAACGAGCATGGAGAAGCTGCAAGGCAAGCTTGGCGACATCGAGAGCCAACTGGCCGACCCCGCCATCTACGAAGAGAGCGCTAAAACCAAGCTCTCCGAGCTGCTCAAATCCCAGGGCCCCCTCAAGGAGCAGCTGGAAGAAGTTGAGCTGGAGTGGATGAGCCTCTCCGAAGAGCTGGAAACCATGGAGCAAGCCTTCTTTGCGTGACGAACAGCTGATGGCCAGCGAGCGGGTCGCGGTCCACGAATTGCCGACACCGATCGGCTTCTGGCACTGGAGCGGCAAGGTCTATGGTGAGCGCAGCCAGGATTGGCTCACCGTGCAGGAGCAGGGGGGCAACGTCAATCTGGCGCTGCTGCTGCACCGGCTCGATCAACTCGGCATCGTGGTCGATCTCACCGACCTGCAACCGGCGCTGGTGCAGACCGAGGCGGTGCTGACCCCGTGGCGCGCCCTGCGCCAGAGCGCCAAGACGCGACTCGACGAGCAGCAGTATCAGTCGATGCTGGCCCACGAGCTGGAGCTGGAGCGGCTGCAACAGGGCGTCCTGTTGCAGACCCTGCGCAGCCTCTCCCTGTTTCGCGGCAACAGCCGCAATTTGTTGAACTATCTATCGTTACTGGGTGCCCAGCAGGGCCCCCTCAGAGATCTAATATGCTGAGCTACCGCCACGCCTTTCACGCCGGCAACCATGCCGACGTGCTGAAACACGCCGTTCAGGCCCTGATCATCGAGTCCCTCAAGAAGAAGGAGAAACCCTTCATCGTGCTGGACACCCATGCCGGTGGCGGTCTCTACGACCTGCGCGGCGACTGGTCGCAGAAGAAGGCCGAGTATGCCGACGGCATCGGCCGCCTGTGGGACGAGCGGGCCCAGTGGTCTGCCATGGCCCCCTATCTCGGGGTCATCGACGAGATGAACAGCGATGGCCAGCTGCACTACTACCCCGGCTCGCCGGAGCTCTCCCGTCGCCTCACCCGCGAGCAGGACAAGCTGGCGCTGATGGAGCTGCACAACAACGAAGTGGACGATCTGCGCGCCAACATGGGTTACGACCCTCGCGTCGCCGTCCACCACCGTGACGGCTTCGAGGGGCTGATCGCCCTGCTGCCGCCGACCCCGCGTCGCGGGCTGGTGCTGATCGATCCGCCCTATGAGCTCAAAGAAGATTACTTCGCCGTGGTCGATACCCTGAAAAAGGCGCAAAAACGCTGGGCGACCGGAATCTACGCCCTCTGGTATCCGATCCTCGGGCAGGAGGCGGACAAATCCCGCGACATGCTGCGCGCCATCAAGCGCGAAAACTTCGGCAACGTGCTGGTGGCCGAGCTGGAAGTGGCCGGGCAGACTGCCGACTGGGGCATGAACGGCTCAGGCATGCTGATCATCAGCCCGCCCTGGATGCTGGACGAGCAGATTGAAGCGTTCCTGAAACCGCTGTGCGCCAAGCTGGCGCAGGGTGCAGGCGCCCAGTACAAGGTGGAGTGGCTCAACAAGGCCGAGGATTAATACCCCGCCCCTACGGCGCTCACCGAGTTCAAAAGCAAAAGCCCCATCACGGGGCTTTTTCTATTGGTGCGGCCGGTGTGTGCGGCAGCCTGAACCTGCGCGCCCTATGAACGGGCGGGCAGATCCTGTTTCAGCGCAACCAGCAACAGGGCCAGCAGGCCAAAGGGCGGAAACAGGCAGAGTAGGGAGCAGATAACAGTGACCAGCGCCGGATGCTCGCTCTTGCGGCGCGCCAGTCGCCAGGCGATAACGCCGACGATGACCATCAACAACGCAATGAACTGGCCAAGCAGGGTGGCATTGATATTCATGAAAGATCCTTTTTCATGGGCAAGTGTGAAGAAGCTGTACTTTATCGCCTTGGTTGCGATTGGCAACCGCTGAAGCGCACCGGCCACTCGCCCGTTGATAGGTTCTCTCTATCCTGGCAATAGATGAGAATAGTTTTCATTTAATCTCATTTCGGCGGATACTCTCATCATCAACAGAGGGAGCCGCCATCATGAAAAAGACCATCAGCTTTGCCATCCTGCACTTCGGTGTCGCCTTTACCGTGGCCTACCTGCTGACCGGTGAGCTGCTGACCGCCAGCCTGATCGCCCTGATCGAGCCCGCCGTCAACACGGTCGCCTTCTACTTTCATGACCTTGGCTGGCACAAGCTCAAGCCAAATCACAGCCTGCAGGCCAAGACCAGCCGCTTCGCGGTGGTCCACTTCTCGGTGGCCTTCGGGGTTGCCTTCCTGCTGAGCGGCGAGCTGCTCACCGGCGGCGTGATGGCGATGATCGAACCGGCCATCAACACCGTGGTGTTCTTCTTCCACGAGCGGCTGTGGCGCGCCCGCAGTCAGCAACTGGCGCTGGCCTGATCAACCGTGCAAGCCGCCTCCCCCTCTATCGCGGCCACAAAAAACCCGACATTCCGGCCAGGAGTGTCGGGTTTTTCCGTTTGGCTGCCATTCAGCAGTGCAAGTGGGCTCGGCTCCCCTGCTGCATTGCCCTGTAGAGTGTGCTGTAGTAGGCAGATATGCCCTCCTCATTGCTGGAATCTATCGATGAACAAGACCTTGCTTGCCACCCTGCTGTTTGCCCCTCCGCTCGCCAGTGCCGCAACCCCCTCCTTTGACTGCACCAAAGCCTCCGGGTCGGTCGAAACCCTGATCTGCAAGGATGCCGGACTGGCCGCCCTTGATAATGAACTGGCGGCCCTCTACCCCAAGGCGATTGCTGCGCTCTCTCCCGAACAGCTCAAGACAGAGCGCGCCATGCAGCGCGGCTGGATCAAGGGTCGCAACGACTGCTGGAAGGGGCTGGATCTGCGCCAGTGTGTGGAGGATAACTACCTGCTGCGGATCACCGAGCTGCAGATCAGCGGCGGCCAGCTGATGGTGCCGGCACCGGTCAACTACAAGTGCGGCAAGAACGTCACTCTCTCCACCTACTTCTATAACGATGCCAAGCTGCCCGCCGCGGTGATCAACCTGAGCGAGGGCGACAAGCAGCAACAAGTGCTCGCCTATGAAGCCCCCAGCGCCAGCGGCGCCCGTTATGAAGGGCAAAACCTCACCTTCTTCACCAAAGGGGATGAAGCCACGCTGGAGCGTTACGGCCAGCCAACCCTCACCTGCATGGAAAATCCGACCAAGGGCTGAGGCTCATGGGGGCGGCTCGTCTTGCCGCCCCCACCTTGACTAGATGGCGATATCCAGCGGTTTTCCTTCCCGCACAATCCGCAACTTGAGCGACCCCGGCTTGCCGGTGCTGAGCAGTTCACGCACCTTGTCGATCTCGAGGGGGCGATAAGCCACCCCGTTGACCTGCTCCAGAATGTCGCCGTTGGCCAGACCATAGGGGGCAAGATCCCGTTCGTCGCTGTAGTAGACCTGCAGATGCTCGCCATCAAAACGCACCCCGATATTGCGCAGGACTGGCGGCACTTTGCGCGCCAGGCTGTCGGCGTCGTAGCAGAACATCATCCGCCCGGGCATGATCGCAAAGCGATTGAAGCGGTTAACAAAATCCAGCCCCAGACCATACTGCTCATTGCTGTTTTCCGACACGCGCAGTTCACCGAGCTGGCGCTCATCAAAGTGCAGGCCGGTGAGGATATGGTCACGCCCCTCCACCATACCGCTGGCGTCCACCCCTTTGCGTGGCGTGGCATCTTCGCCAGAGCTCGCCTTCTGACTGGCCATAAAGTCGATAAAGGCATGATCGGCATAGCTCTGATCGGCCCCGGTATCCAGATACATGCGCACGCTGCTCTCGCCGTGGGTCAGATAGACTGCCGGGGAGCGGTTGTAGCTATCTTCATAGCCGATGCAACGCTCGAACGTGGCAGCCGACGGTGCCGTCAGCGAAGCAGTGAGTTGATGCTTGTCGCGATCAAACACCCAGTTGAAACGGCGGATGGTGTCGATCCCGAGGATGCCATCGATACGGCTGCCAAGAGACTGGGAGAAGAGATCGAAATCAATAGTTGCCCACAGATCGCTGTCATCAATGGTGACCGACCCTAGCGAGAAGGGTTGCGGCTCAACAAAGCCAAGCTGCTCGCTGCCCAGTTGGCTCGAAACGCTGCTTACACTGGCAAAATCAGCCTGATAGGCCCTGGGCAATTCGCTTAAGGTCAGCGCCTTGAAGCGGCTGGCCAGACGACGATCGATAAAGGTGATACTGGCCCCGGTATCGAGCAAAAACTGGTACTGCTCACCTGCGATGGTAACGGGGATCAGGGGGGTGCTTTCGTAATGCACTGTCAGCACCGGGCCGGGTGCATTACGCTTGGTGGATGAATCCGGGGCTGTGCAGCCTTGGACGACGAACAGGGCCAACATGACCAGCGCCACTTTGAACTGCGACTTCATAACTCTCCTTCCCGATAGCAGATGCCCCCGCAACGCCACCACATAATGCTATCTTGTTGATTTATAGATAAATAAGCTATTTCAGCGGGGAGCGCGGACAATAACAAAGAGTTTTATGCTGGTTCAAGCCAGATATAACCATGAATATTCTATGGCGATAGCTCAAGAATGGTTGTTCACGCTATCTCGGCGCGTCATCAATCGTGGGTGACATTTGATTAATTTATTGATCTTGCACAGAAAATCTCAATATTGAGCTTTCTCTCCACAGCGCCATGGTTAATATTGCCATTTGGCAACAATTGCCTCGTCGGAGTCTCCCATGAGCCATGCCAACCCCATCCCGTTGGTGAAACGCAGCAGACTGGAGGCTGAAATTCAGGGGCGGTAGCCATGCCGGATGGAATGGATAAGCGAGAGTTGCCTTCGACCCACTCAAAATGGTGACGACCTCATTTTTATTTCTGACCTGCTCAAGCAAGCGTGCTTTGGCGGCGCTTTCTATCCGCAACCCATGTACTGTTTTTTTCATACAGTGGTCACCGTGGAGCATAAAGAGGAAGTCAAGCGAATACTCCCAGCATGAGAAGCAAACGGGTAACATTATGAGTTAATAATGATTTTCACTTGGTGGCGATGAAAATGTTACGGAGTTATATGGAATTCTCTGCTAACGGATTAGTACCGCCTTCCATCTAATCACTGTTATGGATTCTGAGCGCTAAATGGTTACCAATAAAGGATTGAAAGACTTGAATTATATAGAAAGATTAATAAATGCGGTCGACTACACGCGCAGCTTAGGATTGAAGATTGAAAAATCTCCGATCCCGCTAGGTGAAAAGATTGAACGTTCAACCATGCAAGATATTTTTCAACTATGTGGTGATGCATTATACCACTATGGTTATCAAAATTCAGAAGATTTAGCTGGGCAATGTGCGCCTGTACATTTAATGCTAATGTCTCATCTTAAAAGCGACATGAACATTGAAAGCTTTATCACGATAGGTGATAGATATTGGGATGATTACGTCTATTGTGAGATGTCTAAAGATTCTATAGAACGTGAACTTGAGAAGCCGAGTATTGATGGAGACATTAAGGCTCATGTTTGGCTGACCCTTACAGATGGTACGATTTTAGACTGTACTGCAGAGGCACATGCCGATCTCCTTTTCAAGCGAGGCCTACATCCTGCCCACAAATGCATAATGCTCGTTGATCCAACTCAGGAAAAAAGTGCTAAGTCGGGATATCATAGGCCTTATCTGATAGGAACTGATTTTTTAGAAAAGACAGGGATGTATCGGATTGTACATCCATAACAAAGCATTGCAGCGGACAAGCCGCTGAATGCGGCGTTATCCCTCAATTTAAACCCGAGTAAATTTATGACAGAAAGCCCGTTAAATGCTGCGTTGAGAATTTTTGAAACAGCAGAAGCAAACCTAGTAAAGCTTGAAAAAATCTGGATAGAAATGGAATCAATAATTCCTAGCGGAGTGGCGTTTCTAGACGATTCTGGCTATGAGAATAATTGCAGAGATTTCGAAAATGTTTTGTCCTGTCTCCCCAAAATCGATGGTTGGAAACCAAAAATTTACTTGATGAACTTGAATGAGATAGGACAGAACAGACTTGATGCAATGGAAGTTGGCGAAATAGAGTGCCAAATTTCGGTTGAGAATCAGATATACGAACCAGCCAAGTTAATTCGCGAATATAGGCATAAGTTCGATCGTAAGAGGCGTGAGCTAGTGCGAGATGCACTTCAATCGGCTATTGATAGCATAGATGAAGACTTGAGAGATCTCGCAATTGAGCTCGAAGGTAAATCTGAAGTCAATGAAGCCGTTACCCGCTCTAGCTTTGATGATTTAAAGTCTCATATTGCTGAAATTGATACGTTACTGGGCAGTGAGCCTCGCCCTAGTAGATGGACAGACCTGCACCGACACTTACATTTCGGGTTACTCGGAGATCTTCAAGATATCATTAATCATGACTGGCCGAGCGTAAAAAGTGGCATTAGAAAGTCACTGTACGGAGAGAAAGAGCCCATACCTGTCGAAATAGACGATCTTGGCAGTTTAGTATCTAGCAAGCCTACAGGCCCCATTGTTGTACAGCTTAAATGGGAAAAGCTCTCTCCAGATGATTTTGAGAGAGTAATATTTGCTCTGATCTCTTCTGAAAAAGGCTATGAAAACCCCGAGTGGCTGATGAAAACTAACGCTCCTGATAGAGGAAGAGATTTATCCGTATTAAGAGTTCATAACGACCCTCTTAGCGGTGTGTTCCGGCATCGAACAATTATTCAATGTAAGCACTGGTTGTCAAAAAGTGTTTCTGTATCTGATATAGCAGAGCTTAAAGAACAAATGAAACTTTGGGAGCCTCCAAAAGTTGATATTCACGTAATTGCTACTTCGGGAAGATTTACTTCTGATGCTGTAGCTTTAGTCGAAAGACATAATCAGTCTGATAGTGGCTTAAGAATAGAAATGTGGCCAGAAAGCCATTTGGAACGTTTGTTATCTCGTCGTCCATCGTTAATTGCAGAATTTGGGCTTCGATGAGAGACAAGGGAATTGGGACCCCCACCATTTTGAGTGCCGCGTAGCGAGCCCACTTAGCCACCGACGGGCACGGTATTGTTGTGGCCTCCTCTGATTTGCTGAGACGAAGCTACAGCCCGTAAGTTCGATTAGCGAAGCGTAATCGGACGTTCGTGATAACAATATTTCGTGATAGCACCAGTTGCCTTAAGATACCGAATTTCAGATGGCATCTTTATTCACCTGTTGCTTTGCTGGCTTAACACATCCAAAGGAGATTTATGAAGCCAGACTTAACCGGATCACGGATTGTACTGCGCACCATTGGCCCACACGATACTGCCGATCTGTTCGAGATTTATGGCAATCCACTGACCATGGAGTTTGCCTCTGATCCCTGCTTTACCTCTCCCGCCATGGTGGCGCAGATGATGGCGAGCGTGGTGCGGCTGGAGCAAACGGGGAAGTCGCTGGAGTGGGCGATTGTCGAGCGGGAGGGCAACAAGGTGATCGGTACCTGCGGCCTGCACAGTTTCAGCGAGGCGGGCCACCGCTGCGAGGTGGGCTGCCTGCTCAATGCGGCCTATTGGCGCAGAGGGTTTATGTCGGAAGCGCTGGGATTGCTGTTCGCCCACGCCAGCACACTGGGAGTCACCCGCCTCACCGCAGATATCGATGCAGATAACGTCCGCTCTATCGCCCTGTTTGAAAAACTGGGCTTCAGGGCGCATGCAGGGCGCTATCAGCGCACGCTCCCCTTTGTCTGACCCGATACCAGAGGCACAACGCCCTCGCCTCTCAGGGCGTTGCAGCAAGGAGCAGGCATAAAAAAACCGGAACCCAAGGGTTCCGGTTTTTTTCATTCCAGCCGAGGCTGGCAAACCAGCAAATTAAGCCTGGTTTTTAACTTCTTTCAGACCGCGGAAAGGAGCTTTGGCACCCAGAGCTTCTTCGATACGGATCAGCTGGTTGTACTTGGCAACACGGTCAGAACGGCTCATGGAACCGGTCTTGATCTGGCCAGCAGCGGTACCAACAGCCAGGTCGGCGATGGTCGCGTCTTCGGTCTCACCGGAGCGGTGGGAGATGACGGCAGTGTAGCCAGCGTCTTTGGCCATCTTGATGGCAGCCAGAGTTTCGGTCAGGGAACCGATCTGGTTGAACTTGATCAGGATGGAGTTGGCGATGCCGTTGTCGATACCGCGCTTCAGGATCTTGGTGTTGGTTACGAACAGGTCGTCACCCACGATCTGGATTTTCTTGCCCAGTTCAGCAGTCTGGTAGGCGAAGCCTTCCCAGTCAGATTCGTCCAGGCCATCTTCGATGGAGACGATCGGGAACTTGGTGGTCAGGTCAGCCAGGAAGTCGGAGAAACCGTTGGAGGTGAAGACACGACCTTCGCCTTTCAGGTTGTACTCTTTCTTCTCTGCGTCGTAGAACTCGGAAGCAGCGCAGTCCATAGCCAGGGTGATGTCAGTGCCCAGTTTGTAACCGGCAGCGGCAACGGCTTCAGCGATAACTTCCAGTGCTTCGGCGTTGGATTTCAGGTTCGGAGCGAAACCACCTTCGTCACCAACTGCAGTGTTGTAGCCCTTGGACTTCAGCACTTTGGCCAGGTTGTGGAACACTTCTGCGCCCATGCGAACGGCTTCTTTCAGGGTCTTGGCGCCAACCGGCTGGATCATGAACTCCTGGATGTCGACGTTGTTGTCGGCGTGCTCACCACCGTTGATGATGTTCATCATCGGCAGCGGCATGGAGTAAACACCCGGGGTGCCGTTCAGCTCGGCGATGTGGGCGTACAGCGGCATGCCTTTGGCAGCAGCGGCAGCTTTGGCGTTAGCCAGGGAAACAGCCAGGATGGCGTTGGCGCCGAACTTGGATTTGTTCTCGGTACCGTCGAGGTCGATCATGATCTGGTCGACAGTGGCCTGGTCCTTGGCATCTTTACCCAGCAGAGCTTGAGCGATCGGGCCGTTTACGGCTTCGATGGCTTTCAGCACGCCTTTACCCAGGAAACGGCTCTTGTCGCCGTCACGCAGTTCCAGCGCTTCGCGGGAACCGGTGGACGCGCCAGACGGAGCGGCTGCCATACCAACAAAACCACCTTCCAGGTGAACTTCGGCCTCAACGGTCGGGTTACCACGGGAGTCGATGATTTCACGACCGATCACTTTAACGATCTTGGACATGTGTATTTCCTCAGGTTTCGTAAAAAAACAACAAAAATATGCCAAAAAAAGCGGCTGTGGCACAGTGCCCCAACCGCATTTATTTTCAATTACTTCAAATTACGCTTCTGATACTCGCCTGCCGCCTTCACAAAACCGGCGAACAGAGCGTGGCCATCACGAGGAGTAGAGGTGAACTCCGGGTGGAACTGCGCAGCCACGAACCAGGGGTGATCCGGGATCTCGATGATTTCCACCAACTTCTTGTCGGCGGAGAGACCGGTCACTTTCAGACCTGCCGCTTCAATCTGCGGCAGCAGCTTGTTGTTTACTTCGTAACGGTGACGGTGACGCTCGTAAATGGTCGGGCTGCCGTACATCTGACGCACTTTGGAATCTTCGACCAGGTGGCAGAGCTGGGAACCCAGACGCATGGTACCGCCCAGATCGGACTTCTCGGTACGGGTCTCGATATTGCCCTCTTCATCAACCCACTCGGTGATGAGGCCGACGACCGGGTACGCGCAATCTTTCTTGAATTCGGAGGAGTGAGCCCCTTCCATGCCCACCACGTTGCGAGCGAATTCGATCATGGCAACCTGCATGCCGAGGCAGATACCCAGGTAGGGGATCTTGTTCTCGCGGGCATACTGGGCAGCCAGAATTTTGCCTTCCACACCGCGCTCACCGAAGCCACCCGGCACCAGGATCGCGTCCAGACCTTCCAGCAGCTCGGCGCCACGGGTCTCGATATCCTGAGAGTCGATGTACTTGATGTTGACGGAGTGACGGGTCTTGAGACCACCGTGCTTGAGCGCCTCGTTGACGGACTTGTAAGCGTCCGGCAGGGAGACGTACTTGCCGACCATACCGATGGTCACTTCACCAGTCGGGTTGGCCTCTTCGTAGATAACCTGTTCCCACTCGGACAAGTCAGCCTCTTTGCACTCCAGACCGAAACGCTCGGTGAAGTAGGAGTCCAGATTCTGGGACTTGAGCAGAGCCGGGATCTTGTAGATGGAGTCGACGTCTTTCATGGAGATGACGGCGCGCTCCGGCACGTTGCAGAACAGAGCGATCTTGGCGCGCTCGTTGGCCGGAATGGCACGGTCAGAGCGGCAGATCAGTACATCCGGCTGGATACCGATGGAGAGCAGCTCTTTGACGGAGTGCTGGGTCGGCTTGGTCTTCACTTCACCGGCAGCAGCCAGGTAAGGAACCAGCGTCAGGTGCATGAACATGGCGTTGTTGCGGCCCACTTCGGCAGCCAGCTGACGAATGGCTTCGAGGAACGGCAGGGACTCGATGTCACCTACGGTACCGCCCACTTCGACGATGGCAACCTGATGGCCTTCGGCACCGGCAATCACCCGCTCCTTGATGGCGTTGGTGATGTGCGGGATAACCTGAATGGTGGCGCCCAGATAGTCACCACGACGCTCTTTACGCAGTACGTCGGCGTAGATACGGCCGGTGGTAAAGTTGTTGCGACGGGTCATCTTGGTGCGGATGAAACGCTCGTAGTGACCCAAATCCAGATCGGTTTCGGCCCCGTCCTCGGTTACGAACACTTCACCATGCTGGGTCGGGCTCATGGTGCCCGGATCCACGTTGATGTACGGGTCCAGTTTCATGATGGTCACATCCAGACCACGGGCTTCCAGAATGGCTGCCAGAGAAGCTGCGGCAATGCCTTTGCCGAGGGATGAAACAACGCCACCAGTAACAAAAATATATTTGGTCGTCATGCTGAACCTGAAAGAAGTTTAGGGAATTTTAAGGGGTGCTTCGGGGATGAAGCAGGACGGGGAAACAGTATACCAAAAACCCCTCTCCCAAACAATGAGCAAAAATCTATCAGGCTCACCGCCCCCCCATCTTGCGCCAAATCAACTTTGCTCGGTTTCCTTCGCCTTATCCCAGGCGGCATCGAGCTTTTCGAGGGTGCAATCGGTCATTTTCAAGCCTTCTGCGGCGATTATCTGCTCAACCTGACGAAAACGACGTTCGAACTTGGCGTTGGCACCGCGCAGCACCTGCTCCGGATCCTTGCCCAGATGACGCACCAGATTGACGGTGGCAAACAGCAGATCGCCGAGCTCGTCGCTCACCCGCGCCTCGTCCACATCGGCCATCAATGCCTCTTCCATCACCTCGACGATCTCTTCGTGGATCTTGTCCACCACAGGCCCCAACGTCTTCCAGTCAAAACCGACGGTGGCACAGCGTTTCTGGATCTTGGCGGCGCGGGTCAGGGCAGGCAGCGAGAGCGGGATGTCGTCCAGCACGCTCTCTTTGTCGAGGGCCGCGCGCTCCTTGGCTTTTTCCGCCTCCCAGTTCGCTTTTACCGCCTGCTCGTTGGCAAGGTCGGCATCCGAGAAAACATGGGGATGACGGCGAATGAGTTTCTCGCTCACCGTATCCACGATATCGGCAAAGTCGAACAGCCCACGCTCCTTGCCAAGCTGGGCGTAAAACACCACCTGAAACAGCAGGTCGCCCAACTCCCCTTTCAGCCCCTGCCAATCCTCGGTCTCGATGGCATCGGCCACTTCGTAGGCCTCTTCCAGGGTGTGCGGCACTATGGTCTGGAAGCTCTGTTTCAGATCCCAGGGGCAGCCGTTTTGCGGATCGCGCAGGCGGGCCATGATATCGAGCAATTGAGAGAGGTCATAACGTTGGGACATGGGATATTCGCTTGTTGATTCGTACCGCAGGGGCAAAACAGTGACCGACCTGGCGGTCGGTCACAAGTTGGTTCTTGATGACAATCAGAGGCGCTTGGCGCTAATTACGTCATTGAGCTGACTGAGCTTGGCCAACGCCCGGTTGAAGGCGTTGATGTTGTAAATCTCCAGCTCCATGTCGATCTCGGCGGTCTGCTCGCGCACGTTGGAGCGCGAGCGCACCCCCATCACATTGATCTTCTCGTTGGCCAGCACTGTAGTGATATCGCGCAGCAGGCCGGAGCGATCGTTGGAGATGATCCGGATGGTGAGGCCGTAACCGCCGGAGTAGTTCTCCCCCCACACCGCATCGATCAGCCGCTCGGGGTTGCGACGTGACAGCTCCTTGAGCTGCTCGCAATCTTCCCGGTGAATGGACACCCCGCGTCCCATGGTGATAAAGCCCTGAATGGAGTCCCCAGGAATCGGCTGGCAGCAGCGGGCGATATGGGTCATCAGGTTGCCGACCCCTTCTACTACTATGTGATCCTTGGGCTTGTGGCGCATCGGCGCGTTGGCCTTCTGCTCCAGCTTCTCCAGCAAGCGGCGATCTTCCTCTTCCGCCGTCGGCTTGTTGTAGCAGGTATCGAGATAGTTGAGCACCTGGTTGATGCGGATGTCGCCGCTGCCGATACCAGCCAGCAGATCGTCGGTGCTCTCCAGATTGAATCGCCGCAGCATGTTGCCCTTGTCGATCTTGGACATGCTGAGATTGTGGCGATCCAGCTCCTTCTCGAACAGCTCGCGACCGGCCACGATATTCTTGTCCCGATCCAGCTTTCTGAACCAGGTCGCCACCTTGGCCCGCGCACGGCTTGAGCGCAGGAAGCCGGCGTTGGGGTTCATCCAGTCGCGGCTCGGGTTCGGCTCTTTCTGGGTGATCACCTCCACCTGATCGCCGGTCTGCAGCGCGTAGGTGAACGGCACGATGCGGCCGTCAATCTTGGCGCCGATGCAACGGTGGCCGATCATGCTGTGGACGTGATAGGCAAAATCAAGCGGGGTAGCGCCAGCCGGCAGGTCGATCACATCCCCTTTCGGGGTGAAGACGTAGACTCTGTCCTCGAACACCTGACTGCGCAGATCTTCCAGCAGGGAGCCGCTCTCGGAGAGATCCTCCTGCCAGGCGAGCAGCTTGCGCAGCCACTCGATCTTGTCTTCGAAGGTGTTGGCCTTGCCGCCAGCCTGTGCCCCTTCCTTGTAGCGCCAGTGCGCCGCGACGCCGAGCTCGGCATCCTGATGCATCTGGTCGGTACGGATCTGGATCTCGACCGTCTTGCCCTCCGGCCCCACCACTACGGTATGGATCGATTGGTAGCCGTTGGGTTTGGGGTTGGCGACATAGTCGTCAAACTCGCGAGGAATGTGGTGGAACTGGGTGTGCACGATACCGAGCGCCGCATAGCAATCCTGCAACCGCTTGGTCACTACCCGCACCGCGCGCACGTCGAACAACTCGTTGAATTCGAGGTGCTTCTTCTGCATCTTGCGCCAGATGCTGTAGATGTGTTTCGGCCGACCGTACACCTCGGCGTCAACTCCCGCCTCTTTCAGGCCATTACGCAGGGATTGCACAAACTCGCGGATGTAGCGCTCGCGGTCGAGCCGCTTCTCGTCGAGCTGCTTGGCGATCTGTTTGTAGGTATCCGGGTGCAGGTAACGGAAGGCGAGATCTTCCAGCTCCCACTTGAGCTGGCCGATGCCCAGACGGTTGGCGAGCGGTGCATAGATGTTGGTGATCTCCTGGGCCATCAGCACCCGGGTCTCTTCATCTGCCGTCTTCGCTTCCCGCAGGCAGGCGATCCGCTCCGCCAGCTTGATCACCACGGCGCGCACATCCTCGACCATGGCGAGCAACATGCGACGCACGTTGTCGACCTGCTCCGGCGAGGTTTCGCTGCGATGGAGGGTCTGCAGGGAGCGGATGGCCTCCATCTCCAGCACCCCTTCCACCAGCTTGGCGATCTTGGAGCCGAAAT
Source organism: Aeromonas sp. 159 (assembly GCF_963862045.1). Lineage (NCBI taxonomy): Bacteria > Pseudomonadati > Pseudomonadota > Gammaproteobacteria > Aeromonadales > Aeromonadaceae > Aeromonas > Aeromonas sp. 159. The sequence goes on from NZ_CAWLMI010000024.1 coordinate 25,407, forward strand.
CCTCGTCCATCCGCTCCTGGCTGATGAGACCGGCTTCGACGAAGGGGTAGATGATGGCGGCCTTGAGGGTGCCGATATCCATGCTGAGCATCTGCAGGATGCCCACCATTTCGATGCCACGCACCAGCAGCTTGCTGGTCAGCGCCTCGTCACCGAGCGTCAGACAATACTGATAGACGGTTCGCAACTGATCCTTTTCACTGTCACTCAAGGAGAGCGAGCTGACCCACTCTTCCAGGGTGAAGTTGTCTTTCAAATGAATATCGCGAACCGCAACCATGGTATCAATCCTTTAAATTATCGGGCCGAAAGCTGTCACTTTCTCCCCTCATGAGATTGCCTCAAATGGGGATATCCAGCGCACTTTTCAAGGCATACTGTCCAGAAAGACAATAGAGCGCGCCAATAGGCCCTGCCGAACGACGAGGGTCTAGATTACCCCAATCACATCAGCTCAAACAGCCGCAGACATGCCAGATTACACATCCGCATCGCCGTACCGATGAGCAGGATTACTTCATATACACACCTGCTCAAAGAGTAACGAACATGCCGGATGACCTATCCGGCATCGCCGTACTGATGAGTCATTTACTCCCGTTCAAACAGCGCCATGGACTCCAGATGACCGGTGTGAGGGAACATGTCGAGCATGCCGAGGCGCACCAGACGGTAACCCCCTTTCACCAGCACCTGACTGTCCCGCGCCAGGGTGACCGGGTTACAGGAGACGTAGACCACCCGCTTGGGTGAAAGTTTCACGACGTGTCCCATCACTTCCAGCGCGCCGGGACGAGCCGGATCCAGCAGCACCAGATCAAACCCTTCCCGCGCCCAGGACATGCCGACTATGTCATCGCTCAGGTCGGCTTTGTAGAAACGGGCATTGGTGATGCCGTTGCGACGGGCGTTCTCTTCGGCCCGCTGCACCATGGCCAGTTCACCTTCCACACCGACCACTTCGCGAGCCTGACGGGCCAGCGGCAGGGTGAAGTTGCCGATGCCGCAGAAGAGATCGAGCACCTTGTCATCCTTGCTCGCCCCGAGCCATGTCAGCGCCTGCTCAACCATGCTCTGGTTGATGGGGCCGTTGACCTGAATGAAGTCACCCGGAGCAAATGCAAGAGACAGGCCATCCAGCGAATAGGATGGGGAAAATTGTTGCTGCAGCGCTTCGATGCGATCATCAGCCGCCTGCAGGTAGAGGTCGATCCCCTGCGCTTTTGCAAACTCCACCAGCAGGGCGCGATCCGCCTCATTGGGGCGGCCGGTGTGGCGCAGCAGCATCATGCTCCCCTGCTCGGCCTGGATAAGCTCCGCATGGCCCAGCTCGCGCTGGCTCTTCAAGCGATTGAGGCACTCACGCAGCGGGGCAATCAGCGCAGAGAGCGGCTCGGCCAGCACAGGGCACCCTTCGATTTCCACCAGATCGTTGCTGTTGCGACGGCGGAAACCGACCCGGGTGCAGCGACCGTTCTTGTCAAATTTGATGGCCAGACGACAGACCCGGCGGTAGGCACGATCTTCACCGGTCAGTACCGGCTCCAGCGCCGGCGCCTTGATGTTGCCCAACCGCTCGAACAGGCTGACCAGTCCGGCCGCCTTGGCGGCTTGCTGATCGGCAACCGACATGTGCTGGGCACTGCAACCGCCGCACTCGCGATAGTGGCTGCAGAAGGGAGCGATACGGTTGGCTGCCGGGGTCACCACCTGTTGCAAGGCGGCGTGACCATACTGCTTTTTCTCTTCGGTGATGCGTGCCTTGACGGTCTCGCCGGGCAGCGCCCCTTCGACGAAGATCGCCTTGCCCTGATGACGACCGATACCGACGCAGTGGTGATCGAGGGTGTCTATCGTAAATTCAATGCGTTGGAGCTGGGTGGACTTCTTTTGGGGCTTGAAAAACTGGGCCATAAAACTTGGTGCCTATAGGTGGCTATGTCATGATTGTGGAACCTGCTGCCGGGTATTGTCCCACAAGAATAATAGTATGACCAAATACGGCCACAGAGCCCGTGTATTGCCATCAACCCTATCGCCAACCCTGTTCACTGGTGGCCTGTTCGTATGACCAAATATGGCCTGAGAGCACGCGTTCTCGCCTTCACCATCCTGCCGACCCTGATCATCGGTGGCCTGATGGCCGGTTACTTCACCTTCCACCGCTACCAGCAGCTGGAAAACAACCTCATTGATCAGGGGATCAACATCATCGAACCGCTGGCGATCGCCAGTGAATACGGGATGACCCAGCACAGTCGCGAATCCCTCAAGCGGCTAATTGGCCTGACCCATCGCAAGAACTCCCCCTTCATCAAGTCCATCGCTGTCTTCACCCAGGACAACCAGCTGTTCGTCACCTCGAACTACCACCGGGATTTCACCCGACTCAGACTGCCCGATGGCGAGCCCATTCCGGATCTGACCAGCGTGACGTTTCAGGGGGATGACATCATTTTGCGCACCCCGATCCAGGCTGAAACCAGTCTGGATGGCTTCCCGCTGCCCAGCGATGTAGAGCCGCCGATGATCGGCTACATCTCGATGCAGATGGCGACCGACAGGGCCATGCTGCTGCAGTACCGCGACACCTTCTTTGCGGTGATCATGGTGCTCATCGGGGTCGCCTTCAGTACCCTGTTTGGCTTCCGGCTGGTCAAGAGCGTGACCCAGCCCATCACCAACATGGTGCAGGCAGTGCACAAGATCAGGGAGGGGCGGCTCGATACCCGGGTCAGCGGCCAGCTCACCGGCGAGCTGGATATGCTGAAAAACGGCATCAACGCCATGGCCAAAGCGCTCTCCGAATATCACGAAGAGATGCAGCAGAATATCGATCAGGCCACCTCTGACCTGCGCGAAACCCTGGAGCAGATCGAGATCCAGAACGTCGAGCTCGACATGGCCAAGAAGCGGGCGCAGGAGGCGGCGCGGGTCAAGTCGGAGTTTCTGGCCAACATGTCCCACGAGCTGCGCACTCCGCTCAACGGGGTCATCGGTTTTACCCGCCAGCTGCTGAAAACCAGCCTGACCCCGAGCCAGACCGACTACATGCAGACCATCGAGAAATCGGCGCGCAACCTGCTTGGCATCATCAACGACATCCTCGACTTCTCGAAGCTGGAAGCGGGCAAGCTGCAGCTGGAGCATATCCCGTTCAGCCTGCGCGACACTCTCAACGAGACCATGCACCTGCTCGGCCCCAGCGCCCACGACAAGCAGCTGGAGCTCTCTCTGCGGGTGGATGCCGATGTGCCGGATTACCTCACCGGCGACCCCATGCGTCTGCAACAGGTGCTGACCAACCTCACCGGCAACGCCATCAAGTTCACCGAGCAAGGCAACGTGGATGTCCATATCGAGCAGACCGGCAGTGGCAACCACAAGGTGAGGCTCAACGTCCAGATCCGTGATACCGGCATCGGCATCTCCCAAGAGCAGCAACATCAGCTGTTCCAGGCCTTCAATCAGGCCGACTCCTCCATCTCCCGCCGTTATGGCGGCACGGGCCTGGGCCTCGTTATCACCCAGAAGCTGGTGCAGCAGATGGGCGGCCAGATCCGCTTCGAATCGGAACTCGGCAAGGGCTCCCTCTTCTCGTTCAGTCTGGATGTGGAGGTCTCCCCCCTGCCCCAGACCGATCAACTGCCGCTGGATCGGATCCGTGGCAAACGGCTCTGGCTGCTGGAACCGGATCCCTTCGCGCAAGCCTCTCTGCTCGCCCTGCTGGCGGAGTGGCACCTCGACGTGCACCCACTGACCAGCGATGATCCCTGGCCCGAGATGAGCGAGCAGGAGATGGTGATCATCGGCAGCAGCACCCTGCATACGCCGCAGCAGGTGATCGGCCGCCTCGACAGACTGAACGGCCAGCAGCAGAACACCATAGTGCTGCTCAGCAGCCACGAGCCGGCGCTCTATGAAGCTATGCTGGCCCATGGCGCCCAGCATTGTCTCTCCAAACCGGTCAACCACCGCAAGCTGCTGCACGCCCTGCTATCGCCGGAATCGAGCCGCCAGAAGCTGCCCGCGCAACCTGCGCCGAGCCAGTTGCAGCCAATCAAGGTGCTGGCGGTGGATGACAACGCCGCCAACCTCAAGCTGATCGCCGCCATGCTCAAGGAGATGGTGAGTCAGGTGGTGGTGTGCAAAAACGGCAAGGAGGCGGTCAAGCAGGCCCAGAGCCAGCCGTTCGACATCATCTTCATGGATATCCAGATGCCGATCATGGATGGCATCAGCGCCACCCAGGCGATCCGCAACCAGTCCCTCAACACCACCACCCCGATCGTGGCGGTGACCGCCCACGCCATCCCCGGCGAACGGGAGCGGCTGATCCGCCAGGGGATGGACGACTATCTGGCCAAACCCATCGACGAGAGCATGCTGGCCCAGCTCATCACCGACTTTGCCCATCGCCGCCACCAGAATAATGGTGCCCAACAGATCGACTGGGCACTGGCGGTGCGGCAGGCGGCGGGGAAAGAGCATCTCGCCAGAGAGATGCTGACCATGCTGCTGGCCAGTTTCGACGAAGTGGAACCTGTGCTGGATAGCGCGCTGGCTGGCGAAATTGAAGATAGCGAGGTGCTGGCCCAGCTCCATCGCCTCAACGGCGGCTGTGCCTATTCCGGGGTGCCGGGACTGCAACGGCTGCTCTCCCAGCTGGAGCAACAGCTGCGTGACGGCGTGCCGGTCAGCGAGCTGGAACCCGAGCTGCTGGAGCTGCAAGATGCGCTGGAACTGGTGCGCCAGGAGGCGCCCCGCTATCTCGGCAAGGCTTGATGAGCTTGACCTGAACTGTATCGGCCCCCGCTTTTTCTGACGCGAGGGCCGCCAGATGGTAAAGTTGCGCCGTTTACACAGGAGTCAGCATGACCAACAACGATATTCTGCGCCGTCTGCGCTACGCCCTCACCATCAGCAACGACCAGATGGTCGAGATGTTTGCCAAGGGCAACCTGACGGTCACTCACGCCCAGCTGCACAGCTGGTTGATGAAAGAGGCCGCGGAAGGTGAAGAGCAAGAGGCAGGCTATGTCGCCTGTCCCGACTCGGCTCTGAGCCAGTTCCTCGACGGCTTCATTATCGCCCGCCGCGGCGTGCGCGAAGATGCACCGGCCCAGGAGATCCCGAACCGGATCAACAACAATATGATCCTGCGCAAGCTGCGCATCGGTCTCAACTTCAAGGAAGAGGATATGCTCGGCACCCTCAAGCTCGCCGACTTCAACCTCTCCAAGTCCGAGCTCAGTGCCCTGTTCCGCTCCAAGGATCACAAGCACTATCAGGATTGCGGGGATCAGATCCTGCGCAACTTCCTGATCGGTCTCACTGCCAAATACCGCGGCTAACCAGCCGCGCGACTGACCAGACCGGGCCTTCGACATGTGCCAGCGACTCACTCCTCCCACGCTCAGCAGACTGACTGTGGCAGGGGGATGGCGCTGGCGCTGTCTTCTTCCCCTCTTCTTTCTGCCACTGGTTCTGCTGCTGGGTGGTTGTACTCCGTCCGAATATCAGCTCTCAACCCGTTATCAGAGCGCCAACCAGAACGAGCGGATCGCCTTTCTGATCCTCCACTACACCGATGAAGACGATGCCAACTCCCTGCGCCTGCTGACCGAGCCGGAGCACAAGGTGAGCGCCCACTACCTGATCCGCCGCGACAGCCACGAAACACCGCTCACCGTCTATCAGCTGGTGCCGGACAGCGCGCGTGCCTGGCATGCAGGACGCAGCCGTTGGCACCAATATGCCGGGCTCAATGCAAGCTCCCTTGGCATCGAGATCGTCAACCTCGGCTATCCAGCAGAAGATGAGCCGCTGGCACCCCATGCTCGCCGCTGGCAACCCTATACCCCACAGCAGATTGCTGCCGTCGGCGCCCTCAGCCGGGAGCTGGTCGCCCGCTACCAGATTCCACCGACCCAGGTGCTGGGCCACAGCGATGTCGCCCCCGAGCGCAAGCAGGATCCCGGCCCCCACTTCCCCTGGCGCCAGCTCTATCTGACGTACGGGGTCGGCGCCTGGCCAGATGAAGGTCGGGTGGCCGAGTTACTGGCCAGTCCATTGCCCGATTGGGATGCGGCCATGTGGCAGCAGCAGCTGGCCCGCTATGGCTATGGCCTGTCCCAAACCGGCCAGTGGGATGAACAGAGCCGCGCCGTCATGGGCGCCTTTCAACTCCACTTTCGCGCCAGCAAAGTCGATAGCAAACCGGACCGCGAGTGTCAGGCCATCCTGATGGCAATGCTCGAAAAATACTTCCCCTAATCCTCATCCATTGCCCCCGTTGCTGCGTACTGTTTGATAGCCATTAGCTATCAAACAGTTAGGCACAAGCAATTGTCCCTGCATTTTGCAAGGCGTTACTCTGACTGCGTTCCGAAAGAGAATTTCAAACCGATTTCCAAATCTGGAGGTGAATGATGAAAAGCCCGATTGGTCTTGATACTGCTCAATCACAAGCCCTGGCAGCCGAGTTGAATAAATTGCTGGCCAGCTACCAGATCCTCTACATGAACGTGCGCGGCTTCCACTGGAATATTCGTGGTAACCAGTTCTTCGAACTGCACCTGAAATTTGAAGAGATTTACAACGACCTGCTGCTGAAAGTCGATGCACTGGCCGAGCGGATCCTGACCCTGGATGGCGTGCCAATGCACAGCTTCAGTGAATACCTGAAAGTCTCTGCCATCCCAGAACAAAAAGGGCTGCACGATGGCCGCGCCTGTGTCGAATCCTTGCTGGATAGCTTCCGCGAACTGCTGGTCGCCCAGCGCCGTATTCTGGGCCAAGCCGCCGAAGCCGGTGATGAGGGCACAGCCTCTATCCTCTCCGACTATGTGCAGCAGCAGGAAAAACTGGTCTGGATGCTACGCGCTTATCTGGCCTGATAGTGAACCAAGCCGACTACAGCGTACGTATGCTGGCTTGAGTAAGTACCGGGCCGGAAGCTCCTGACCAGACCACGGCCCAATCCGTCTGATTTTTATGTTCTGTTGCAAACCTGAGTTGTCTCTCCTTTTATCAACCCGCTTGCCGCCCTGTTTGGGCGGCTTTTTTTGTTTTTGATCTGCATCAAGGGAATCTTAATTGGCAAATTGAATGCCTATTAAGTTTTTCGCGAGAGGAATAGAATCGCCACAAAACAGACAACTGAAATGTCCAATTAGGAGAGGCATGATGTTTTGTGTGCAATGTGAACAGACAATTCGTACCCCGGCAGGCAACGGCTGTGCCTACGCACAAGGTATGTGCGGCAAGACGGCGGAAACCTCGGATCTGCAGGATGTACTGATCTATACCCTGCAGGGGCTCAGCGCCTGGGCGCTGGCCGCCCGTGAGCAAGGCATCATAGATCGCGAGATCGATGCCTTCGTGCCCAAGGCCTTCTTCGCCACCCTCACCAACGTCAACTTCGACTCGAATCGCATCGTGGCCTATGTCAATCAGGCCCTCGCCTATCGCCAGCAGCTGGCCGATCGTATGACCGCCATGGCGGTGCAGGTCAAAGACTTGCCGCACTCCGCTTACTTCGAACCCGGTGCCGAGCTGCTGGAGCAACTTGCCCATGCCGCACCAGCCGCACCCAATCGGGGCAAGAGCGAAGTGAACGAAGACATCATGGGGCTGCGTCTGCTCTGTCTTTACGGCCTCAAGGGCGCCGCCGCCTATATGGAGCACGCCCGGGTGCTGGATCAGCAGAGTGACGAGGTGGCCGCCGAATTCCACCGCATCATGAGCTGGCTCAGCACAGACCCGAGCGAAATGGGTCGGCTGTTCAGCTGTGCCATGGAGATCGGTCAGCTCAACTTCAAAATCATGGAGATGCTGGATCTCGGTGAAACCAGCGCCTTCGGCCATCCGGAGCCAACCCGGGTCAGGGTCACGCCAATTCCCGGCAAGTGCATTCTGGTCTCCGGCCACGACATGATGGATCTCAAGCTCATTCTGGAGCAGACCAAGGGGACCGGCATTCATATCTACACCCACGGCGAGATGCTGCCCGCGCTGGCCTACCCCTTCTTCAAGCAGTACCCCCATCTGGTGGGCAACTACGGCTCCGCCTGGCAAAACCAGCAGAAGGAGTTTGCCAACTTCCCGGGCGCCGTGGTGATGACCTCCAACTGCATCATCGACCCGAACGTGGGCAATTACTCAGATCGCATCTTCACCCGCTCCATCGTCGGCTGGCCGGGCGTCACTCATCTGGAGGGGGATGATTTCTCCGCCGTGATCGCCAAGGCCCAAGCGCTGGAAGGCTTCAAGCACACCGAGCTCGAGCACTTCATCACCATCGGCTTTGCCCGCAACGCCCTGATGCAGGCTGCGCCCGCAGTGATTGAGAAGGTCAAAGCCGGGGAGATCAGCCACTTTTTCCTGGTGGGTGGCTGTGACGGCGACAAGGCCGAACGCGCCTACTTCACCGAGTTTGCCAAGGCGGCGCCGCGCGACAGCCTGCTGCTCACCCTGGGTTGCGGCAAGTACAAGTTCAACAAGCTCGACTTTGGCGACATCGGCGGCATTCCGCGTCTGCTGGACGTGGGTCAGTGCAACGATGCCTACTCCGCCATTCAGTTGGCGCTGGCACTCTCCGAGGCGTTCGAGTGCGGGGTCAACGATCTGCCGCTGACGCTGGTGCTCTCCTGGTTCGAGCAAAAAGCCATCGTCATTCTGCTCACCCTGCTCTCCCTCGGGGTGAAAGACATTCGTACCGGCCCGACCGCCCCCGCCTTCCTCACCCCGGCGCTGCTCAAGGTGCTGGAGGAGCAATTTGGCCTGAAAGGGACCACCACGGCCGAGGCTGACCTGGCCGAGATCCTGGCGGCCTGATCGGCACCTCATGTTGTAAGCATTTGGCGAGCCGCTCGGCTCGCCTTTTTTCTGGACCCGGCTTTTTCACCAGACGTTTTTCAAACAGTTTCAAACCTTATCAAACATAAGGAGCCTTGTGATGACCTCTCTCACGCTCACCTGCATTGGCCGCCAACAGAACACCCACGACGTCGTGAGCTGGCAGCTGGCGCCGCTTTCCGGCAGCCTCCCTCCCGTACTGGCTGGCCAGTGCATCACCCTGCATACCCAGATTGACGGCCAGCCGGAGTGCCGCGCCTATACCCTCTCCTCCAGCCCGCAGGATGCATGCTGGCAGGTGACAATCAAGGATGTGGGACGGGTCTCCCACCATCTGCATCAGACCCTGCAAGTGGGCGACGAGATCCGGGTGGATGGTCCCTTTGGCGATTTCAACCTGACCGCCCTGCCTTGCGAACGGCCACTGCTGCTCAGTGCCGGCTCCGGCATCACCCCCATGTGGGCCATGTTGCGAGACGAGCTCGCCAAACGACCGGATGCCGATATCCGCTTTATCCATAGCGCCCGCTCGCCAGCAGATGTGATCTTCGCAAATGACTTGGCTGCACTGGCTGAGGCCCATGCCGGTGTACGCCATGCCCTGATTCTGGAAGATGCCCCAGCAGATCACCCCTGGATTGGCCGACTCACCCCCGCCATGCTGGCCGAACTGGCCCCAGATCTGCGCGAACGCCATGTCTATCTCTGCGGCCCGGCCCCCTATATGGCGGCGGTCAGCGCCATGCTGGCTGAGCTGGGATTGCCGCCGGATCAGCTGCATCAGGAGTCCTTTGGTCTTCCTCCCGCAGAGCCCGCCACCACCACCAGCGACCACTTCTGGCTGACCCTGAAAAAGAGCGGCAAAAAGGTGAAGATCCTGCCGAGTCAGACCCTGCTGGCGGCATTGGAAGCTGCGGGCGAAACCATGATGGCGGCTTGTCGCGCCGGGGTATGTGGCAGCTGTCGTTGCACCACCACAGGTGACATCGAGCGCCAGAGCGTGATGACATTGAGTGCGCAGGATCTGGCGAGCGGCATTGCTCTGGCATGCTCCTGCACTGCGAAAGGGGATATCAGTCTCGATTATTGAGGTGTGGTGAAGGCTTCTGTGAGGTGCGGTGAACGCGTTATCGGTATCTCAACCTTTTCCCAACTAGACAGGGGCGCTAGACTCTGCCCCAGTTTCACCAGAACACGGGATAAAAAATGACAATACTGGTCACAGGGGGTGCCGGCTATATCGGCTCCCACACCCTGGTTGAGCTGCTCGGTGCGGGGCAGCAGGTCGTGGTGCTGGACAACCTCTCCAACTCCTCACCGGAGTCACTCAAGCGGGTCGAACAGATCACCGGCAAGCCGGTCATCTTCGTCGAAGGGGATGTGCTGGACAGAGCCTGTCTGCAGCAGCTGTTTGCCAACCATCAGATCAAATCGGTGATCCACTTCGCCGGTCTCAAGGCGGTCGGGGAGTCGAGCCAGATCCCGCTCACCTACTACCAGAACAACATCACCGGCACCCTGGTGCTGTGCGAAGAGATGGCCAAGGCTGGCGTTTTCCGCTTGGTATTCAGCTCCTCGGCCACCGTCTATGGCGATCCCGCCTCGGTACCGCTGCGGGAAGATTTCCCCACCAGCGCCACCAACCCCTATGGTCGCTCCAAGCTGATGGTGGAGGAGATCCTCCGTGATCTCGCCAAATCCGATCCCCGCTGGGCCATCGTACTGCTGCGTTACTTCAACCCGGTAGGCGCCCACGAGAGCGGCCTGATTGGTGAAGATCCCAACGGCATCCCCAACAACCTGTTGCCCTATATCAGCCAGGTGGGTGTCGGCAAGCTCAAGGAGCTGGGGGTATTTGGCAACGACTACCCGACCCCGGATGGCACCGGCGTACGTGACTACATCCATGTGGTGGATCTCGCCATCGGCCACCTGAAAGCACTGGCGCGCATCAAGAGCGACACCGGCGTCTTCACCTACAACCTGGGCACAGGTCAAGGCTACTCGGTACTGGAGATGGTCAAGGCGTTTGAAGCGGCCAGCGGCCGACCCATTCCCTACCAGATCAAACCCCGTCGCCCGGGCGACATCGCCGAGTGCTGGGCAGAGCCGACGCTAGCCCGTGCCGAGCTGGGCTGGCAAGCAGAGCGCGGTCTGGAGCAGATGATGGTCGATACCTGGCGCTGGCAAAGCAACAACCCGAACGGCTATCAAGGCTGATGATCTAGCGGGTTGATAACAAAACGCCCCGACATTTTCATGTCGGGGCGTTTTATTTTGCGACGTTCAATCAGGGGGTCTGACTGCGCAGCAGCGGCACACGGGCCAATCGGGGGGCGATGCGCTTTATCAGCCGATCCGCCAGTGGGGTCAGCAGCAACCAAGGCAGACAGAGGGTCGCCAGCCCCAGTGCGCCGACGTAGACATCGGTAAACCAGTGAGCCCCAGCCAGAATGCGCGGCGCGGAGAAGATCGGCACCATCAGCAATGCGGTGACTCCCGCCCAGCGCGGCAGATAGCGCAGGGCAAAACCGGCGAAGATCATCAGGAACAGGGCGTGATCCCCGGGGAAGCTATCACCGGAAGAGTCCTTGGTCGGAATACCGCTGATCTGGGTCACCCGCAGCGCATCGGCCACCATCAGGGTCGGACTGGGTCGCTCCACCGGCAATCGGTGACCAAGCTGGTTGATCACCAGAGCACTCAGCAGCATCACTATGCCCATCGCTACCAGTTGGCGACGACCCGCCAGATCCCGTGCAAAGAAACAGCGGGCCAGGATCAGCCCCATACAGGCCAGCACCGCCAGATCGAACAGCCGGTTATTGGTGATGGCCACCAGATCGGCCCACAGAGCCGACTGCCCGAGCCAGCCGTTAACGGTGTGAAAAATCGTGAGGTCCCACTGATCCCAGGGACCATGAGCGGGCAGCGCAGCCCAACTGATGGCCACCAGACCACCGACCAGATAGCAAAGCAGGAACTTGCCCATGGGGACTCTCCTTTGGAAAAGGGCGATATCGTAAAACTGTAGCGTGCGTCACAAAACCGAAGAATTGTAAGAAAGTGCGACACAATATCAAGCCTCAAACAAAGCCCGTCAGCCCATTCCAATCTCGCATATCCCAACAGCGCCAAGATTTCTGCCTCCGGTGCTGCATCTGTGGGCTTCTCACCATGAGTGCGGCTTGTGCCACCACCGCAACACCCCCTAGAATGCGCACTTCCCTTTACTGCGAAAGGAAGCGGTATGCATATTCACATTCTCGGGATCTGCGGCACCTTTATGGGTGGTCTGGCGGTGTTGGCAAAACAGCTTGGTTACCGGGTGACCGGTTCGGATGCCAATGTCTATCCCCCCATGAGCACCCAGCTCGAGCAACAGGGCATCGAACTGACCGAAGGCTATGATCCGTCCCAGCTCGATCCGGCGCCGGATCTGGTGGTGATTGGCAACGCCATGAGCCGCGGCAACCCCTGTGTTGAATATGTGCTGGACCGCAATCTGCCCTACATCTCCGGTCCCCAGTGGCTGCTGGAGCACGTGCTGCAAGATCGCTGGGTGCTAGCCGTTGCCGGTACCCATGGCAAAACCACCACCGCCAGCATGCTGGCCTGGGTGCTGGAGTACGCCAAACTGGAACCCGGTTTCCTTATTGGCGGCGTGCCGGGTAACTTCCCGGTCTCCGCCCGTCTCGGCTCTGCCCCCTTCTTCGTCATCGAAGCAGACGAGTATGACTGCGCCTTCTTCGACAAACGCTCCAAGTTCGTTCACTACCACCCGCGTACCCTGGTGATGAACAACCTGGAGTTCGACCACGCCGATATCTTCCCGGATCTCGCCGCCATCCAGCGCCAGTTCCACCACCTGATGCGCACAGTGCCGAGCAACGGCCGGGTGCTGTTCCCGCAAACGGATGACAACCTCACCGCCGTACGCAAGATGGGCTGCTGGAGCGAAGTAGAGCTGGTCGGTCAGGACGACGCCAAGTGGAAAGCGGTCAAGCTGGCCGATGACGGCTCCGCTTTCGAGGTGTGGCTGGATGGCGAAAAGCAGGGCGAGGTGCACTGGGAGTGCATCGGCGAGCACAACGTCAACAATGGCCTGATGGCCATCGCGGCTGCCCGCCACGCCGGTGTCATGGTGGAGCACGGTATTGCAGCGCTCTGCCAGTTCAAATCCCCCAAACGGCGGATGGAGCTCAAGGGCGAGGTAGCTGGCATCAGCGTTTATGACGACTTCGCCCACCACCCCACCGCCATCGAAACCACCCTTGGCGGTCTGCGTGCCAAGGTAGGCAAAGCCCGTATCCTGGCAGTGCTGGAGCCGCGCTCCAACACCATGAAACTGGGGGTACACAAGGAGGAGCTGGCCGGCTGCTTCGATGGTGCTGACGAGGTGTTCTTCTTCCAGCCTCCCAACATCGGCTGGGATCTCGGCGAAGTGACTGCCCATATGACCCGACCGGCCAAGGTGTTCAACGATCTGGAGACCCTGATCAACCGGCTGGTGGCCGAGAGCCGCGATGGCGACCATATTCTGATCATGAGCAACGGCGGCTTTGGCGGCATTCATGACAAGCTGATCGCCCGCCTCAAGGATTACCACGGCGAACTATGAACAAAGCGATCACCCTGGCGCTGACCGGCGCCTCCGGCGCCCCCTACGCCCTGCGCCTGCTCCAGTGTCTGGTGCAGGCGGACTATCGGGTCTACCTGCTCGCCTCCTCGGCGGCACGAGTGGTACTCAAGACCGAGCAGCAGCAGGATTGGCCCGGCTCGCCGAAAGAGCTCTCTGCCTATCTTTGTCGCCAATATGGCGCCAAGGAGGGGCAGATTGTCGCCTGCAGCAAGGAGGAGTGGTTCTCGCCGGTGGCCTCCGGTTCGGCAGCGCCCAAACAGATGGTGGTCTGCCCCTGCTCCATGGGCACCGTCTCGGCCATTGCCAACGGCACCTCGGACAACCTGCTGGAACGGGCAGCGGACGTGGTGATCAAGGAGCGCGGTCAGCTGATCCTGGTACCCCGCGAAACCCCCTTCTCGGCGATCCATCTGGAGAACATGCTGAAACTGGCGCGGCTCGGGGTGACCATCATGCCTGCCGCCCCCGGTTTCTATCATGAGCCGAAAAGCATCGCCGATCTGGTGGACTTTATGGTCGCCCGCATCCTCGATCATCTAGGTGTCGAGCATGAGTTGACCCACCGCTGGGGCTATAGCCACCGCTGAGGTGACCGCCATATCCGGCCATAAAAAAACGGCGCCACTCAATGAGTGACGCCGTTTTTTCGTTAAGTCGTGTTAGCGAGCCTGAATTGGCGCCGTCACGTACTTGAACAGGAAATCAGTCACCTCTTGTCGCGCCGGGCGCTGAGGTTGATTGATCATCTGCATCATCACATAGCCAAAACCGGTCAAAGAGCGGGCCAGATCCTGTGCTGACAGCACGCTGGTGATCTCCCCTGCATCCATGGAGGTTTGCAGCTCGCTGGCGATCAGCTCAAGGCAGTGATCGAGCAGCCGGGTATAGCGGGGCCATACCTCTTCCCGAACCGATGAGCTCCACTCCAGCCAGATACCGGCATAATCCGGTTGATCGTAGGCGGCATCGACAGAGAGGCGTACATGACGCTGGATCTTGTCGAAAATGGAGCCCTGGTCACCGTATGCCTGCGACAGCATCTGGTTCACAAAGCGTTCGATCTCGGCCAGCACCTCATCTACCAACTCCTCGCGGGTGTTGAAATAGTTGAAGACGGTAGCCACAGAGACCTTGGCCTGTTCGGCTATCTCGGCGTGACCTGCACGGCCAATGCCGCGACGGGAGAACACCTCGATGGCACATTCCATCAATTGGGAGCGACGAGCTTCCGGCGACAGCCGGGTACGACGTCTTATTTCTGCGCGTGGTTCCATAGTTTTTATCATCTAATAGTTATTGATTATGGTGTTTATAGTATTTTAACTAATCATGCCTGAGTGCCTGCTAACTCTATCAATTAAAATAAGCCGATAAAAGCACCACGTATCTCTAGCACCCTTCAACATGAGTGGTAGAATCATCGGTTTTGATATTCATGAACGGCCAAATCCCCTTTGGCCTTATGGGAGTAAGTGATGAAACACACCGTCGAGGTGATGATCTCCGAGGCTGAAGTAGCCGCCCGGATCGCCAAATTGGGTGAAGAGATCACCGCCCGCTATCAGGGTTCTGACGAAGTCGTGATGATTGCGCTGCTGCGCGGTTCCTGCATCTTCCTGGCCGACCTCTGCCGCCAGTGCAAGCTGCCCATCACCCTGGACTTCATGACCGCCTCCAGCTACGGCTCCGGCATGCACAGCACCCGTGACGTCCGCATCCTCAAAGACCTGGACGATGACATCAAGGGCAAGGATGTGGTGATCGTGGAAGACATCATCGACACCGGTTACACCCTCAACAAGGTGCGCGAGATCCTCTCCCTGCGCGAGCCGAAATCCCTGGCCATCTGCACCCTGCTGGACAAACCCTCCCGCCGCGAAGTGCAGGTGCCGGTCGACTGGATTGGCTTCGCCATTCCGGACGAATTCGTGGTCGGCTGTGGCATCGACTACGCCCAGAAGTACCGCAACCTGCCGTTTATCGGCAAAGTGGTACCCCAGGAGTAAGCCAGGTTCAGGAATATCACGGGTGAAGCGGCCCTGCGCCCTTTACTCTGTGCAGGCGGCCTTGGCCGCCTTTTCTGTATCGAGCCGGATTCAACCATCACAGAGGTTGCAATGAACGCACTGGAAATCAGCGGCCTGAAAAAGACCTATCAGGGGGGCGTCGAAGCCCTTAAAGGCATCGATCTTACCGTCAGGCAGGGGGATTTCTTCGCCCTGCTCGGCCCGAACGGCGCGGGCAAGTCCACCACCATCGGCGTCATCAGCTCGCTGGTGAACAAGAGCGCCGGCAAGGTGAAGGTGTTTGGCTACGACATCGACAGCGATCTCGAACAGGCCAAGGCCCAGCTCGGACTGGTACCGCAGGAGTTCAACTTCAGCCAGTTCGAGAAGGTGATCCAGATTGTCACCCATCAGGCCGGTTTCTACGGCGTGCCCAAGGCGGAAGCCAAGATCCGCGCCGAGAAGTACCTGCGCCAGCTCGATCTGTGGGAGAAGCGCGACATGCCTGCCCGCACCCTCTCCGGCGGCATGAAGCGCCGCCTGATGATCGCCCGCGCCCTGATGCACGAGCCCAAGCTGTTGATCCTCGATGAGCCGACCGCCGGGGTCGATATCGAGATCCGCCGCTCCATGTGGACCTTCCTCAAGGATCTCAACGAGCAGGGCGTCACCATCATCCTCACCACCCACTATCTGGAAGAGGCCGAGATGCTCTGCCGCAACATCGGCATCATCGACAAGGGTCGTCTGATCGAGAACACCAGCATGAAGAATCTGCTGGGCAAGCTGGGTCGCGAGACCTTCCTGCTCGACCTTGCGCCAGGTTCTGCCGTACCTGAGGTGCCAGAGTTCAACGGCCGCATGCAGGATGAGCGCACCCTCGAGGTGGATCTCGACAAGAGCCAGTCACTCAACAGCCTGTTCGAGCAGCTGTCGAGCCAGCAGGTGCAGGTCGTGAGCATGCGCAACAAGGCCAACCGGCTGGAAGAGCTGTTCGTCAATCTGGTCGAAGAGGGGAGAAAAGCATGAATCTGGCCATCTACTACATCGCCTTCAAGAGCATTCTGGCCAAAGAGGTGAGCCGCTTTACCCGGATCTGGATCCAGACCCTGGTGCCACCGGCCATCACCATGAGCCTCTACTTCGTCATCTTCGGCAACCTGATCGGTTCGCGCATCGGTGACATGGGCGGTTTCACCTACATGGAGTTCATCGTGCCCGGCCTCATCATGATGTCGGTGATCACCAACTCCTACTCCAACGTTGCCTCCTCCTTCTTCAGCGCCAAGTTCCAGCGCAATATCGAGGAGATGCTGGTCGCGCCGGTGCCCAACTACGTCATCATCGCCGGTTACGTGGGTGGGGGCGTGGCACGCGGCCTCTGCGTCGGCCTTATCGTCACCCTGGTGTCGCTCTTCTTCGTGCCGCTGCAGATCCACCACCTGTTCAGCGTCTGCTTCACCGTGCTGCTGACCGCCATCCTCTTCTCGCTGGGTGGCCTTATCAACGCGGTGTTTGCCAAGACCTTCGACGACATCAGCATCATCCCCACCTTCGTGCTGACACCCCTCACCTATCTGGGCGGGGTGTTCTACTCCATCAGCCTGCTGCCCCCGTTCTGGCAGGGGGTCTCCCAGGTGAACCCCATCATCTACATGGTGAACGCGTTCCGTTACGGCTTCCTCGGTATCTCCGACGTGCCGCTCGGCACAGCCTACCTCATCATCATCGGCTTTATCGTGGCCCTCTACGGTATCGCCTGGTGGCTTATCTCCCGCGGCACCGGGCTGCGCCACTGATTGCCAAAACGGGCACCTCGCGGTGCCCGTTTTCATTGTCCTACCGGCCTCGGGATGACTTAGACCCGGATGGCGTGATCCTTTAGCAGCCGGGCGGTGAGCTCAAGCTTCTCGTTGCGCTCGGCAGCCCGCTCGGGAACCGTGACGCCCCCCTGCTCATCGACCCGCTCCTGACCGAAAGCATCGTCGATAGCCTGTGCCATGGCGGTGCGACCAGCCGCGAGATCGGGATCGATCAGGCTCTCCTGCATCCGGATCCGGTTCTCGCTGGCCGCCAGCTGCAGTTCCTCCAACTGGGTGGCGAGAGTGACAATCCGGTTATCGACCCGCTGGGCCAGTTCGAAGAGACGGTTTTCATTCCCTGCCGCCATCGCCAGTCCATCTAGCTGCTCCCCTTTGCGCTGATCAAAGTTGCTTACCGCACGAGCAGCCAGCTCCAGTGCATACGCCTTGGTGGCCATGGCGTTGACTCCGCCCTCCCAACCGACATCTGACCCCACCCCCAGTGTCACGCCAAGGGTAGTATGAAACTTGGCTCCCTCCGGCCCGAAAGCCGCAGTGGCACCGGCCGATGCACCGACACCCAGATTGGCGGAGGCGCGTACTTTGGCCGAAAGGCTATAGGCATCCGCATACTGACTCTTGAGCAGGTTTAGCTGGGCACTCCCCTCTGCTTTCATACCAGCAAAGGCCGAGGCGTTCGCCGTCACGCTGACCACAGGCCCATTGGGCGTCATGATGGCTGCGGCCCCGGCCTCCATCTTGGCGTTGACCCCCACCTCGGCCGAACCTGCCAGCTTGGCGTTGAGCAGATTACCGATGGTCCAGCTCCCCTCCGCCGACAACCCCAACTTGCTCACCAGCTCGGCACTGGCACCGATGCGCAGCAGACTAAGGTCATGGGGCCCCGGGGTATAACGCGATCCGTCGGTATCATTGACGATCTTGTTCACCGGATTGAACACCAATGAGCCCTCCGCCTTGCCAATCACCAGCTCGGCCTTGGCACTCGCCTTGTTCTCCTGGGTCAGCGCCACCTTGCCGGCAAACTCTCCTACCGGTGTGTCGCGACGCCCCTCCCACTTGCCAATCTCGATCTTGGCGAAAGCCTCCACCAGCGCACTGGCACTGACCAGCCCGAGTCCGCCAAAGGCCTTCTGGCTCACGGGCTCACCCGGTTTCAGCTCCTTGCTGGCCGCAGAGAGAGGGCTCTTGAGCTCGGCTCGGACACCACTCTGATAGTGCTTGCCTGATGCGCCCTCTCCCTGCCAGAGCGCCTTCTCCTGCGCCTCGCGCTCAAGCCAGGGTTCATCCAGTCCATCCACCAGCGCGGTCAGCAGCTCGGTCCTGAGCAAGCCAATCTCCCCCTGCTTGCTCACCTGCTGCTGAATGCTGAGATCCAGAACCTCCTTGAGGTGACCGAGCTCCAGCAACTGACTGTGGGTCAACAGGATATCGCGACCATTCTCCTCGGCAGTGGCTTGGGGCTTGAGCTCACCCAGTGCGGGCAGAGCCTGACGCAAGGTCCCGCAAAACAGCTGCCACTCGTGGCTTGCTGCGACCTCTTCACAGGTCGGCGCCCGCTCCAGCCGTCGCGCCATCATCCCCTCACTCACCCCGAACATCAGGTCTAGTCCCCCTTGCAGCTCCTGCTTGAACAGGTCGTTGACCCCTTCCTGTTGCAGGCGAGCCAACTCGCTGCACCACTGACGGATCTGCTGGTTACTCTCGATAGGCTGATTGACTCTCCCCTGCTCGTTGCAGACCCACGCCAGCTGAAATGAGGGAGGCTTGCCACCCTGTGCCAACGCCTGACGGCGGACAGCGATGTCATCGACCAGTTTTTGCAACACGGGATCCTGCTGACGGGAGCGGTTCTTGCCCGAGTCGATCCAGAACTGCAGCGCCTGTTCGATCTTCGCCAGCCCGGCCAGTGAAGGCGTTGGCTGGGCCTGATAGTGCCGTACCGCCTGCTTGACCGCCTTGAGTTCCGGGCTCTGCCGATGGCCAACACCGCGGCGGATCCCCCTCTCGAACTCCCGGTTACCGGCATCCAGCAGCCGTAGTCTGGCGTTGCCAAGGCGAGCAGTAGCAGGTGGAGTGGCATCAGGGGTTGTCTGCTGATGACGGCTTACATCGATATCTGGGGAGGCAATTTTCATGGCAAGAAACCTGCGTTGATGAGAGAGAAGATCCTCAGCGTACGCCACCCCCCCCTTGCCACCCTGTCAGCGATGGTCCCGCTTTTTTAGGATTCGGACTGACCCGTAAAAGATGTCTGTCAGCTCACAATTTCGGCACAATCATTCGCCCCGCCGACCAAAAACGCTAAAAAAATGACGACAAGTGATAAGCAGCCACCGATCAGCCGCATAGGGTGTCACTCTTCCCCTGCCAGAGGTTTGGCCATGTATCACGCTCTCATTACCGCCCTGTACACACAACTTGGACTTCCGCTCCCGGTGGCTGGACAGACAGCCACCACCCTGACCATTAACGACGAGCTGGTGCTGACGCTGGCAGAGGATGAGGGCCATCTGGTGATCTATCTGCTGCTACCGGGCCACGCCATGCCCAACACGCCCCTGCTCAACCACCTTGGCGACGAGCCAGTGTTTCTGCTGGATCAGACCGAGCAGGGAGAGACCCTGATCTGGGCCCGCGAGTGGCTCGATCATCTGACGGTCGACAGTCTGCTGCTACTGCTCGAGCGGGCCATCGAGCTGGCTGCCGAACTGCTGACCCACCAGCACGACAGGGAGCAATCGACACAGCCACAGCATCCCGCCTCCACAACCGCCACCATCAGGGTCTAGCGCCCCCATTCTGGTCACTGCCCCGCAAAATCGAGATTTATCATGTCCGGCATGGGTTTAGTCATTGCGGCTCAATCGGGAATTGTTAGAATTTACCCCTCTCTAGAAAGAGGTAGAACATGCCTGCGTTGTTGCGCATGCTGGCCAATCTGGCGCTGGGGGGATTCTTCCTCGCCTCTGCCGGGTTCAAGCTGGTCTCCCCCGCCCTGTTCATCGAGCAGATCGGCGCCTTTGGCCTGATCTGGCCGTCACTGCTCCCGCCGGTGGCCTGGGGGCTGATTGCCCTTGAGCTCTGCGCAGGGCTTGCGGTCATCGCCAACCGGCGCTGGGGACTGTGGCTGGTGATCGGGCTGCTCGCCCTATTTATTCCGGTGTTGGGCTATGGCATCGCCATCGGGCTCGACATCTCTTGCGGCTGTCTCGGCAGGGCTGATCTCGGCTCGTTGCCGGAGGCCATTGTGCGGGATCTGCTGCTACTGACGCTTGCGGGCGCCCTGCTGCGAACTTCCCGCCCCGTTTTTCCCGTTCCAAAGGAGTAGTGACATGATGACATTGCGATCCCGCACTCTGGTAGCCTCGCTGATCGCCGCCAGCTTTGCCCTCGCGGGCTGTGGCGACAACCAGTTCGAGCAGGAGGTGAAGCTTGAGCAATCGGCTGTACAGCTGGCACAGGAGGCGCAGCAGGGGGGCTATCAGCTGCTGACCGTGGCCGAGCTGAAGACCCGGATGGACAAGGGCGAGGAGCTGGTGATCATCGACACCATGCCTTTTGAGGACTCCTACAAGAAAGAGCACATTCCGGGGGCCAAAAACTTTGTCTTTGTGAAAGAGGCCAAGGCTGGTGACAACTGGAGCGAAATCGTCGAGGGGAGCGGTACACCGGAGCAGTTCCAGGCGCTGCTGGGTGAAGACAAGTCCCGCCCTGTGGTGATCTACTGCGGCTTCGTCAAGTGCGGCCGCAGCCACAACGCTGCCGCCTGGGCGGTGACTCAGGGCTATCAACAGGTCTATCGGGTGCCTGGCGGCATCTTCGCCTGGAAAGGGGCCGGCTACCCCGTCACGGCCGAGTAACCCGACCTTTCGCCCCAAAAAAAGAAGCCCGCAACTGCGGGCTTCTCTCATTTTGATGCTGGCTGTCAGCTGGCGACTCGGGACGCTTCGCCTTGCGCGACATCGCTCTGCGCCTGTTCACCCAGCAGGCGCTTGGTGATCATCGCCGCCATGATGGAGCCATTGACGTTGAGAGCAGTACGGCCCATGTCCACCAGCGGCTCGATGGCGATCATCACCCCCACCAGCGCGATAGGGAAGTTGAGGGTGGAGAGCACGATCAGCGCAGCGAAGGTGCCGCCACCGCCGACGCCGGCCACCCCGATAGAGCCCAGCGCAATCACCGGCAGCAGCGTCAGCAGGAACAGGGGATCAAAGGGGTTGATGCCGAGCATGGGGGCAATCATCGCCACCATCATGGCCGGATAGATACCGGCGCAGCCGTTCTGGCCGAGGTTGGCACCGAACGAGGCGGCAAAGTTGGCGATGCTGGCGGGCACCCCAAGACGCTGCTGGGTCTCGATGCTGAGCGGGATGGAGGCGGCGCTGCTGCGGGAGATAAAGGCGAAGGTGAGCACGCCCCACACTTCCCGCAGGTAGTGCAGCGGGTTCTGGCCGATCAGCAGCAGGATCACCATGTGTACCGCAAACATCGCCAGAATGGCAACGTAGCAGACCAGAATAAAGCCGAGCAGACTGAGGATCTCGCTCAGTGGATAGTGAGCCACCACCCGGGCGATCAGCGCCATCACGCCATAGGGGGTGAGCGCAATCACCACCCGCACCATCTTCATCACCCACAGTTGCAGGGTGTCGATGGCCACGGCGGCGCGAGCACCCGCCTGCGGATGCTCCGCCTTCAACTGCAGCAGGGCAACCCCAGCCAGCACGGTGAAGATCACCACCCCGATCACCGAGAGACCGCGGCTACCCGCCATATCGGCGGCAAAGTTGGTAGGCACCAGCGAGAGCAGCAGGGCCGGCAGAGTCTGGGCACTGTCGATGGTGCTCATGCTCTGTTGCAGGGTGACGCTGTCGCTACCGTGGCTCAGCAGTCCGGCGGCAGTGAGGCCGCTCAGATGGGTCACTGTCATTCCCACCACACCGGCGATCATCACCAGCGTCAGCATGGAGCCGATCAGCACGGCGCTGATCTTGCCGAGAGACTGGGCCTGCTCCAGCTTGTTGATGGCGGAGAGGATGGAGGTGAACACCAGCGGCATCATCACCACCTTGAGCAGGTTGACATAGCCGCCACCGACGATATTGACCCACTCCAGGGTCTGCTGGACGCCGACATCATCGGCGCCCCAGCCCAGCTGCAGACCGAGACCAAACAGCCCCCCCAGCAGCAGACCGGCGAGCACCTTGCGCGAGAGCGGCACCGAAGCGGGCAGCCGGGTCAGGGCAAAACAGAGCAGACAGAAGAGCAACGAAGCAAACAAGGTAAACATAAATAAACACCTGTAGCGGCCATCAGGGCCGATTGTGGAGAGAGAAAACAGCGGGTGCGAGCAGAGTCGCGAGGGAAAACGCCAAATGGCAGGCGTGAAAAAGCAGCGGACGCCCGGGAAGGCGTCCGCTGGCAATCGGGGGAATTACTTCTTTACGGTGACGACGCGGTTGTCGATAAGGCGGGCCTTGCCAAGATAAGCGGCCATCAGGATCACCAGCTGCGCGCTCTCGTCAGTGGCGGATTCGAGGGTGGCAGCATCGACGATGTCGATGGCATCGGTACGAAAACCGGCGTTGTCGAGGCGTTGGCTGGCCTGCGCCACCAAGGAGGGCAGGTGGTGGTCACCCGCTTCGATCTGCTCGGCGATCCAGTTCATGGTGCGCGCCAGCTCAGGGGCAATGGCCCGCTCGGCGGCAGTCAGGTAGCCGTTGCGCGAAGAGAGCGCCAGCCCGTCTTCGGCCCGCACGGTGGGCACGCCAACGATCTCGATGGGCATCGCCATGTCGGCCACCATCTTGCGAATAAGCGCCAGCTGCTGGTAATCCTTCTGGCCAAAGCAGGCCACATCCGGCTGTACCAGATTGAACAGCTTGGTGACGACGGTACTGACACCACGGAAGTGACCCGGGCGCAGCGCCCCCTCCAGCAGATTGGAGAGACCCGGCACCTCGACGAAGGTCTGGCTGGCCAGCCCCTGCGGATACATGATCTCCGGGGTCGGGGTGAACACCATATCGACGCCGGCGGCTTCCAGCGCGGCGCAATCCTGCTCCAGAGTGCGCGGGTAGTTGGCAAGATCCTCGGCCTTGTCGAACTGCATCGGGTTGACGAAGATGCTGACCACCACCTTCTCGGCGTGGCTGTGCGCCTCTTTCACCAGCGTCAGGTGACCCTGATGCAGATTGCCCATGGTGGGCACGAATGCGATGGCACGGCCTTCACGGCGCCATTGGCTTATCTGCTCACGCAGAACGACGGGATTATTTACGACCAACATCAGCAGTTCACCTTCCGATAAATCAAAAAGAGAGACGGGTTGCATCTACCGATAGCGCTCGGGCGGGATGGGGCACGAGCATGGCTATCAGCAGTTCATCTTTAGATGAATCAATAAGATACGGATTAGCTATACGGATTAACTGTGCGAGGCTGAGAAGCAGAGACGGGGGCCGCAGCCCCCATCATGCAACTGCCAGGATCAGTTGAAGCAGTGCTCCGGGCCCGGGAAGGTCCCTTCGCTCACCTGCTTCACATAGAGCCGGATGGCGGCGCGCATGTCGCCGGTCTCGGCCAGGAAGTTCTTGGTGAACTTGGGCACATAGCCGGAGGTGATGCCGAAGGCGTCGTGCATCACCAGGATCTGGCCGTCGGTGGCCGGGCCGGCACCTATGCCGATCACCGGAATGCGCAGCGCCTTGCTGATGCGCTCGGCCAGCGAAGTGGGCACGCACTCGAGCACCAGCAGCTGGATGCCGGCTGCCTGCAGCTCGAGGGCCTGACGGTAGATCTCCTGCGCCTGAAACTCGTCGCGCCCCTGCACCTTGAAGCCGCCAAACACGTGCACGGATTGCGGGGTGAGGCCGAGGTGGCCGCACACCGGCACGCCGTTGCGGGTCAGATGGCGGATGGAGTCGCACAGCCAGTCACCCCCTTCCATCTTCACCATGCGGGCGCCGGCCGCCATCAGGCGGGCGGCGTTCTGATAGGTCTGCTCGGGGGTGGCATAGCTCATGAACGGCATATCGCTCACCACCAGGGCATTGGTCGTGCCGCGCACCACGCAACGGGTGTGATAGACCATCTCGTCCATATTGACCGCCAGGGTATCCTGGCCACCCTGCAGCACCATGCCCAGCGAATCGCCGATGAGCAGCACGTGAGCGCCCTCGTCGTCGAACAGCTTGGCAAAGGTGGCATCATAGGCGGTGATGGCGGTGATTCGTTGGCCTTCCTGCTTCATCTTCAGCAGGTTGGTGGTGGTGATCTTGCTCATAGAGGCTCCTGTTCGTCTGCACTTGCGGCAATGATGGCAAGACCATTGCGCGGGCAGCGGGCAACCAGTTGTGCGAGCGGCGTGCCGCAGGGCAGCACCAGAGCGGGCGCGATTTCGGCCAGGGGCAGCAGCACGAACTCCCGCTCCTGCATGCCGTAATGGGGAACGATGAGGCGCTCAGAGTTGATCACCTGATCGCCATAGAGCAGCAGATCGAGATCCAGGGTTCTCGGCCCCCACCGCTCATCCTTGCGCACACGTCCTTGTTCCAGCTCGATTTTTTGCAGTTGATCCAGCAGCGCCAGCGGCGCCAGCCGGGTGTTGAGCCGGGCCACGGCATTGACGTAGTCCGGTTGATCAGCAGGGCCCATGGGGCGGCTGCTGTAAAGCGACGAGGCCTGCACCAGCACGGAATCCGGCAGGGTTGCCAGCGCGGCGATGGCGCGGCGAGCCTGGCCGAC
>NZ_CAWLMI010000025.1:0-73975 GCF_963862045.1 Aeromonas sp. 159
CTGTGGTGCGGGCCAGCAGCACCAGGCCGGAGGTCATCTTGTCGAGCCGGTGTACCGGATAGAGAGTGAGCCCGGTATCGGCCTTCACGCGATTGACCAGTCCCGGATTGACCGCCTCACCGTCGTCCTTCTCGTCGTGCATGCCGATGCCGGGCTGCTTGTCGATAACCAGGAAAGCGGGATGCTCAAACAATATCCGGTACATAAAACCTCGGGAACTGGGGAATAAGGCATGCAGCCAACGACTGACTGCGCTCGGGAGTGCTGCATTCTCCCTGCTCATCCGCCATTTGGCAAACCGGGCGGGCAGAGGATAAAGATAAAAAATGGCCCCGCCTGCAGCAGGCGGGGCCATTTTCGCTCATCTTGGCAGATCACACCTTACACATTGCGCGGGCGCAGGTGGGCGTGCCAGCGCGCTTCCCACTTCTTGAACAGCCAGACGATGACAAAGGTGAGCAGCATATAGAGCAGCCCTGCGGTCAAAAACGCCTCGAACGGACTGTAGTAGCGAGAGTTGATGATCCGCGCCGCACCGGTCAGATCGACGATGGTGATGATGCCCGCCACCGCCGAACCCTGCAGCATGAAGATCACCTCGTTGCTGTAAGCCGGCAGTGCCCGACGAAACGAGTTGGGCAAAATGATCCGGGTCAGGGTCTGCCAGCGGGTCATGCCAAAGGCGTTGGCAGCCTCAATCTGGCCGCGCGGCATATTGTGCACCGCCCCGCGCACGATCTCGGCGGTATAGGCGGCGGTATTGAGGGTAAAGGCCAGCAGCGCACAGAACCAGGCTTCGGAGAAGAGCGACCAGGCGGCACTGTTCTTCAGCCACTCCCACTGGGCGGCGCCGTAGTAGATGATAAAGAGCTGCACCAGCAGCGGGGTGCCGCGAAAGAAGTAGATATAGGCCCAGATCGGCCCCTTGATCAGCCAGTTGCGGCTATTACGCAGGATGCCCATGGGCACCGCCAGCATCAACCCAAGGATCAGAGAGAGGGCCACCAGCCAGACGGTGGTATAGAGCCCCTCCCAGTAGGTGGGCCACTCTTTGAGAATGATTGAGAAATCCATGGCTTACCTCGTCTTGATGGCATAGTGACGCTCGGCCCACTTGAGCGCCGAGGTGGAGACTGCGGTGAAGATCAGGAAGATCAACGCCACCGCCATGTAGAAGGTGAAGGGTTGCTGGGTCGAGCCCGCCGCCAGCGAGGCTTTGCGCACCATGTCATCAAGGCCGATAATGGAGACCAGCGCGGTGGTTTTCAGCAGCACCAGCCAGTTGTTGCCAAACCCCGGCAAAGCGTGGCGCATCATCTGGGGGAAGAGGATCCGCACAAACACCTGGGTTGCCCGCATGCCAAAGGCCCGTGCTGCCTCCAGCTCGCCTTTGTCCACCGCCAGAATGGCGCCGCGAAAGGTCTCGGTCATGTAGGCGCCGAAGATAAAACCGATGGTCGCGACACCGGCCACAAAGGGGCTGATGTCGATATAGTCCGGAAGCAGGGAGACCCACTCCTGATTGGGATTACTCTCCAGTAACCAGCTGTTGTAAGTCTCGTTGACCCAGGTGCAGATACCGTTGATCAGCACCTGGCCGCCAAAGAAGAGCAGCATCATCAGCACCAGATCGGGGATGCCGCGAATGATGGTGGTGTAGCCGGTGGCGATGGCCCTGGCCCACTTGTAGGGAGAGAGTTTGGCCAGCGCCCCCAGCATCCCCAGCAGCAACGCCAGCAGCAGGGAGGCCAGCGCCACTTCCAGGGTGACCCAGGCGCCCTCCAGCAGCGAGGCTTCGTATCCTTTCAAATCAAACATATGCAGCTCCATCGCCACTGAATCTTCACGCACCTGCTAACCAGAAGGCTCCATAGCAGTCCGAATGAAATATGTGCAGCTCCATTGCAATCAATGCGGGCCCGTAAACTCCCTCAGGGAGGTGACGGGCCCGATGACTACTGACGGGATCAACCTGTCGTTATTTGCCGTAGACGTTTTTGGACTTACTCGCCGTAAACGTCTCTTTGTTTTACTCTCCGTAAACGTCGAACTCGAAGTACTTGTCGTTGATTTCCTTGTACTTGCCGTTGGCACGCAGCGCCAGAATAGCGGCATTGAATTTCTCTTTCAGATCCTTGTCAGCCTTGCGCACCGCAATACCGGCACCCTCGCCAAACCACTTGGGATCGGTCAGTTTCGGGCCGACGAATTCAAAGGCATCACCGCCCTCTTTCTTCAACAGACCGTCGGTGATGGCGGCAGAGTCGGCCAGCACATAGTCCACACGACCGGATTTCAGATCGAGATAGGCTTCATCGGCGGTGCCGTAACGCTTGATGGTGGCATTGGGGAAGTTGTCGGTAATAAAGGTATCCATGGAGGTTGCACGCTGCACTGCGACGGACTTGCCTTCCATAAAGGCTTTGTCGAGCTGCACATCAGTGCCCTTCTTGGCGGCAAAGCGGGCCGGAATGTGCTGGTACTTCTGGGTGAAGTCCACCTTCTTCTTGCGCTCTTCCGTGATGTCCATGGTGGCGATGATGGCGTCAAACTTGCGCGACAACAGCGCCGGAATGATGCCGTCCCAGTCCTGCTTGACCAGGGTGCACTTCACTTTCATCTCTTCGCACAGGGCGTTGGCGATGTCGATATCAAAGCCTTTCACCTCGCCACTGGGCTCGGTCCAGGAGAAGGGGGGATAGGCACCCTCAACCCCGATCCGGACCTCTTTCCACTCCTTGGCCATCAGGCTACCGGACGCAAGGGCAGTAACTACGGCTGTCGCCAGCATCAGCTTGTTCATGTATCTCTCCTTGATAAAACAGTTGATTGGGTAACCAGGCATCCCGCCATCAGTAGATGGAGGAGATGAATTGCTTGAACCGCTCGGATTTGGGATGGGCGAAAATCTCCTTGGGGTTGCCCTCCTCTTCCACCCGCCCCTGATGCAGAAACATCACCTTGTTCGATACATCCCGGGCAAACGACATCTCGTGGGTCACCACCAGCATAGTGCGCCCCTCTTCGGCCAGCTCGCGCATCAGGCCGAGCACCTCCCCTACCAGCTCGGGATCCAGCGCCGAGGTGGGTTCGTCAAACAGCATCACCTCGGGCTCTACCGCCAGCGCACGGGCAATGGCGGCCCGCTGCTGCTGACCACCGGAGAGGTGGCCAGGATAGTAGTCACGCCGCTCCCAGAGTCCAACCCGGTTGAGCAGTTGCTCTGCCTTGGCCAGTGCTTCGGCGCGAGGCACCTTGAGCACCTGGATCGGCACTTCGATGATGTTCTGCATGATGGTCATGTGTGACCAGAGATTGAAACTTTGAAACACCATGGCCAGCCGGCTGCGGATCCGCTCCACCTGACGCATATCCTCGGGCAACCGCTCGCCGGCGCGGCTGGTTTTCATCCGGATCAGTTCGCCATGGAGCGAGACGGTGCCGGATGAGGGGGTTTCGAGCAGATTGATACAGCGAAGAAAAGTCGACTTCCCCGAGCCGGAGGAGCCGATAAGGGAGATCACATCCCCCTTGTGGGCGGTCATGTCGATGCCCTTGAGCACTTCGTGGGTGCCAAAATATTTGTGCAGATCACGTACTTCCAGTGCGGCAACGTCGCTCATCCATTACAACCTTGTCTGTCCCTAGACGCCGCAGGGGGCGTGACTCAACCATCGTCCATTTAACAAAAAGTTAACCGATGGCAACCTTCAGCGAAAATATCACCCGGATAGTGAAAAAACAATACAGAACGAGGGTCTTCAGGGGATTCGCTCTATTTTTATTCGCTCTTTGCGTATTTTTCAGCACTTTATTTGCATAAACAGCCGTTTCAATGGCTATTCCGATAACGCCTTTTTATACCCCAATCATATCAGTGGCAAGAGAAAAGCGTGATGTGTGCCAAACCGGCACCAAAATGGCTTTATGCACCCCCTTGCCGAGCGAAATATCGCCCCCCCGATTGGATCAACTTGATTTCATTGGTGCACTCGGGCTCGCACAGAACCTTATCAAACAGAGAGGTTGTGGCAAAAAAGTAACAATCTGTCCCCAAAAGGGCTGTTTTCGACCATGAAAGCGATAGATATGTGACACAGAGCCAATAAGTAATGATAAGGTGGTATTTTTATCAGTTTTTGTGATCGAGGCCTCGATGCTGCTCAATGTGTTGCTGATCTTGTTGCCACTGGCAATCGGCTATCTGATTCCCCTCTCCTCTGCACGGCTGATCAAGCTGGTCAACCAGAGTCTGGGCAAGATGGTCTACCTCATTCTGTTTCTGATGGGGCTCGGGCTTGCCTATGTGGAGAACCTGGGCAGCAATCTGGCGGTGATCTTCAAGGTCGCCGGGGTGATGCTGACCGCGATCACGGTCTGCAACCTGCTGGCCCTCTGGTGGCTCGACAAGCGCACACCGCCGACCCATGAGGCGAGCGATGCCAAGATGCCGGGCAAGTTGCACCTGCTGTGGGAATCCCTGCAGCTCTGCTTTGTGGTGCTCGGCGGTGTGCTGCTGGGTCTACTGGTAGATCTGCGCGCCCTGCCCATCGACAAGTGGAGCGAGTGGGCCCTGATGCTGCTGCTGTTTCTCATCGGGGTGCAGATGCGCAACTCCGGCATGCGGCTGCGCCAGATCCTGCTCAACCCCTGGGGGATGAAGATAGCCGCCACCGTCATCCTCAGCAGCTGGCTGGGCAGCCTGCTGGCGGCCCAATTGCTGGGGATGCCCTTTGCCCATGGTCTGGCGATGAGCTCGAGCTTCGGCTGGTATTCGCTCTCCGGCATTCTGGTGGCCGACAAACTGGGGCCGGTGCTCGGTTCTGCTGCCTTTATCAACGATCTTGGGCGCGAGCTTATCGCTATTCTGATCATCCCGGTCCTGATGCGACGCCACCCCTCGGCGGCCATCGGTTACGGCGGTGCCACGGCGCTGGACTTCACCCTGCCGGTCATCCAGAAATCAGGGGGCATTCAGGTGGTGCCGGTGGCCATTGTCTCCGGCTTTATCCTGAGCCTGCTCGGCCCCATCCTGATCCTCGGGTTTCTGGCGCTCTAAGCCTGATTCCCACATTGCAGATAAAAAAGCCCGACCTTGTTGTCGGGCTTTTGCTGTTTGGAGCAACCACGCACTCGCACTGGCTGCGATATTGCCCGCAGCCTTATTCGCGCCACTGGCCGCCACTCATCACCCGTTCGATAGCAAACGTCCGGTCGTGCACCAGCAGCAGATCCGCATCCTGCCCGACCCCGATACGCCCCTTGCTACCAAGCCCCAGCGCCTGCGCCGGATTGCTCGTCACCACGGCCAACGCCCTCTCCAGCGAGACACCGAGCCGTGTCGCGCGCACGCACTGCTGCCACAGGCTGGAAATCTGGCCGCAGCGCATCTCGATTAGCCGCCCTTCGCCATCAAAGCGCGGCAGGCTGGCGTTGGCATCCGAGCTGAAGGTGATGCGATCGGCAGGCACATTGGCGGCCAGCAGCTCGAGAAACGCATCGGCGGCAAGCCGCTCGCCATCCTCCAGCAGATCGGGAAAGCTCGAGGTGGTGAGGTCGACCCAACCTCCCGCCTTGCCCCACTCGATGGCCTCGGCAAAGAGCCAGGGGTTGCGGTTGCAGTGAGTCGGATAGAGCTGGCGCAGCGGAATGTCGGTCTTATCGCGCTGGGCCCGCAGGGGGGCCAATGCCCCCTTGCCATCCCCGACATGGAAGAAGCTGACCCCGCTCTTGCCCGCAAGCAGCCCGGCTACTCGCGCCTCGCTGGCAAGCCTGGCCAGCTCATCGTGGGTCGGCGCACTGGATCTGTGGTCACTGATGGCCACCTCCCCCACCCCCAATACCTCGGGGATCAGGATGATGTCCGACTCCACCGTGCCGGTCAGGGTCTTGACCGGCAGATGGTAAGAGCCGCTATACATAAACGCGCTCACCCCGGCGGCGCGAAACTCGCGCACCTTGCCGAGCACCTGCGCGGGAGTGCGGGTCAGGCTGTCGGTGCCAAGCGCCGCCACCAGCGTAGTGACACCGGCCCTGAGCGCCTCGCTCGCCGCCAGCTCAGGGGTGCGAAAGGCAAAGCCACCTTCACCGCCGCCGCCGGTGATATGGGCCAGCGGATCTACCAACCCGGGCACCAGATAGTGGCCACGACCATCGACCCTGTGCAGCGGCCAGTTTTCAGGCACAGTCAGCCCCTGGCCCATCCAGGCAATGCGGCCATCGGCCACCAGCAGATCCTGCTGGCCAAGGTGGGAGGGGCTGAAGATCTCGGCCCCCTCGATCAGGGTCAACATGGCGATCCTCCTTGCACGATTGTCGCTTGCCCAATGAAAAGAGAGGGAGCAAGCTCCCTCCCACTGTCAACCACCATATATATCGTACTTGAAGTACTTCTGGTTGATCTGCTGATAGGTGCCATTGGCACGCAGGGCCTTGATCGCCTCGTCCAGCTTGCCCTTGAGCTCCTTATCACTCTTGCGCACGGCGATCCCCATGCCATCACCAAACCACTGGCGATCGGTCAGGGCGGGCCCCACATAGTCGAACTTGTCGCCCCCCTCTTTGCCAAGCAGCCCCTGCTCAATGGCAGAGGCATCGGCCAGCAGGGCCAGCACCCGACCCGCTTTCAGATCGAGATAGGCCTCATCGGCATTGCCGTAACGGACAATGGTGACATTCGAGCCAAAATTGTCGGTCAGGTACTTGTCGTGGGTGGTGGCCCGCTGCACCCCGATGCGCTTGCCCGCCATGCCTTCCGGGGTCAGCGTCAGCTCGGTCCCCTTGGCCGCCACAAAGCGATTGGGAATATGGGCATATTTCTCGGTGAAATCGACCTTCTGGCGCCGCTCGTCGGTGATCGACATGGCGGCGATGATGGCATCGTATTTGCGCGACAACAGGGCCGGGATCATGCCGTCCCAATCCTGCGCCACCAGCTCGCACTTGACCGCCATCTGCTGACACAGGGCGTTGGCGAGATCGATATCAAACCCCTTGATCTCGCCCGACGCATCGGTCCAGGAGAAGGGCGGGTAGGCCCCCTCCACCCCGAAGCGCACGGTTTTCCACTCCTTGGCCATGGCGGGGGTGGCCAGCAGGCTGGCAACAAACAGGGCTGAGAGGGTCAGTCTGATCTTCATCATGAGTACTCCATTACATAAAAAGCGCACAGGCGCGGACAAGGCACCGCAGGCGAAAGCATGCGATGACCAAAAGCGGCAAAATCTGGATGAGCGAGATCACGCCCGAGCGGGCGTCAGTGAACTGCTCCAGAGGTTCGATCTATTCGTCGAACCACTCGGAGAGATAGAAAGGCTTGAAGTAGAAGGCCAGAAAAAAGCCTCTGGCTTTGCGCATCATGGTGGTTTGTCGCGTCCTGTGACAAAGATGGCAATCACCTTAGCACGCCCGAATTTTGCCCGGCAAGAGGCAGCCGCCAGGCAGTAGCAAAATCCCGATCATGGTCAAGGCGGGCGGGATCCGTTAGGCTCGAAGCACCTTGCCATCCCATAAAAGACCCACAGCAACCGATGAATTTTCTGGCCCATCTCCATCTGGCTGCCCACACCCGAAGCTCCCTCACCGGCAACCTGCTCGGCGATTTCGTCAAAGGCACGCTGCCCACGGGGCTTGCCGCCCACTTCGATGAGGGGATCTGGTTGCACCGCAAAATTGACGCTTTCACCGATGGCCACCCCGAGCACAAGGCGGCCGTCGCCTGTTTCGAGGCCCCCTGGCGCCGCTTTGGCGGCATAGTGGTGGATATGATCTACGACCACTGGCTGAGCCTGCACTGGGGACTGTTCAGCACCGAGCCCCTGCCCCGCTTCCTGCAACGCAGTTATGAGCAGCTATTGGCGGATCACCCACGCCTGCCGGACGGACTGCCACTCCCCCTCAAACGGATGGCCGAGCAGAACTGGATCGCCTCCTACCGCCACAGGGAGGGGCTGGGGCAAGCGCTGAATGGCATCGGCCGCCGACTGCGCCGCCCGGTACAACTGGGAGAGGCGCTGCTGACCCTCGATGAGTCGCAGTGGCAAACATGCGAGGCGGGATTTCTGCGCTTCTATCCCCAGCTGATGGACTTTAGCCAGCAACAGCTGGCCCAATATCGGGCAGCGCAAGGGGCACAGTGATCCCTCTGGATAGAGCTGCTTCCCCATAAAAAAACGCCCCTTGCGGGGCGTTTGTCATCAGTTGGCTTCGTCTTTCTTTTTGCGAATGCTTAAGCCCAGCTCCCGACCACGCAGTCGGGCGTAATAGATGGTGCCGACAAAAGCGAGAGTGGTGAAGACCAGCTCCACCACCGCCAGCCACCGCTCCCCCTCATCCGTGGTGATCAGGGTGAGGGCGTGGAGGAAATAGGGCATCAACACGAAGTTGCCCCAGGCGTGGGTGTAGGGGTTGCCCTGCACGATTCCCTTGAGGGGGAAGAGCAGCGGTACCGTCCAGATCACCGGCAGCAACCAGGGATTGAGGTCCGGATGGGGTGACAGCCACAGATGCCAGAGGATGACCCAGCCAAGCAGGCCGAAGAAGCCGACCAGAGTCAGCAGACGGGCAAAGCGGGTGCTCACTTGAGGATCTCCAGCA
The DNA here is from genome assembly GCF_963862045.1 of Aeromonas sp. 159. Lineage (NCBI taxonomy): Bacteria > Pseudomonadati > Pseudomonadota > Gammaproteobacteria > Aeromonadales > Aeromonadaceae > Aeromonas > Aeromonas sp. 159. The sequence continues at coordinate 8,596 of NZ_CAWLMI010000025.1, forward strand.
CCTGCTCCGGCGGCCGACCAATACGGGCCTGACCGTTCTTGATGACGATGGGACGCTCGATCAGCTTGGGATGCTGATGCATGGCGCGGACGAGGGCATCGCCGCTGACACCGGCCAATCCCAGCTCCTTGTAGAGATCCTCCTTGGTGCGCATCAGCTGGCGGGGATCGCTAAAACCGAGCAGAGAGAGCAGGTTGCGGATCTCATCTTCGCTCGGGGCCTGCTCCAGATAGAGCACCACATCAGGGGCGATCCCGTGCTGTTCCAGCAGGGCCAGGGTTTCGCGACTCTTGGAGCAGCGCGGATTGTGGTAGATTTGGGTCTCGCTCATGGTAACTCCCTGATTAATCGCAAGATGGGACTAGAAACGGCGCTATTGTAGGGGAAAGTGATGGTCAGGGTAAGCAGCAGTGGAAAGGAATTGAAACGAATTTGTTGGCTGATTGTGGCTGGCCTGCTGGGCGCCTGCACGCCCGCCCCTGAATTTACCGATGCCAAAGGACAGCCGATCAGCTTGAGCCACTGGGTTGGCAAGCCGCTGCTGGTCAACTACTTCGCCCCCTGGTGCGCTCCCTGCCTGCGGGAGATGCCGCGCCTCAACCGGCTGGCAGCGGAGGGCCAGATCACAGTGGTGGCCATCAACTACGACCCGACCACACCAGCAGAGCTGGACAAGCTGGCTGCGCAGTACCACATCAAGGTGCCCCTCCTTATTGCCAATGAAGATGCCAGGCTCCCCTTCCCTCGCCCAAGCGGCCTGCCTACCAGCTATCTGCTCGATAGCGAGGGCAAGCTCAAGCAAACGCTGGTCGGCGAGCTCGACCAGCAGCAGATCGAGATGCTCAAGGCGACCGCCAGCAGCATGAGTCACTAGCCCATCGCTGCTATCACCGTCCCCCACATCAACGCCACCGCCATAAACAACAAGGGCGCACCGTGGTGCGCCCTTGTTTGATAGGTCAATGCCAGGTTTCGTTAGCCCTTGAGGCTGTCGAGATCCTTCTTGGCACGCTCCAGCTCGGTGATGCGCGCCTCCAGACGAGCCAGGGTCATCCGGTCGCTGGTGGTACCGCGTGCCACGATCAGCTCGTCGATGGCCGCCTGATAATCCCCGCGCAGTGCGAGCATCTCGGCCCGCGCCATATGCAGCTCGGTCATTCTGCCCGCCTTGCGATAGGCATCGGCCAACAGGTTCCAGGCCAGATTGTTCTCCTCATGGGCGCGGGCATAAGGGTCGAGGATGGCGATGGACTTCTTGTAGTTGCCGCTCTCGAGGTAGGCATTGCCGAGGTTGACCACCACCACTTCGTTATCCGGCATCCGGCTGCGGAACTTCTCGAGGCGCGCAATGGCCTGGGCACTGCGCCCCTTGGCCAGATCGATGTCGGTCTGGGCATCGACGATAAAGAGATCTTCCGGATGACGGGCCGCCAGCTCCTGCATCAGGGTATCAGCCTCGTCGGTGCGCTTGAGCTGGATCAGCGCCAGCGCCTTGCCATAAATGGCGGCATCCTTGAGCGGGTAATCCCCCTTCTGGATCCGGCTATCGAAGTAGCTCAGCAGCCCCTGCGGGGTATCGGTACCAAAACGCACCTGAATCCGCACCTTGGCCAGCCAGAAGTCGAGGCTGGGCGGCAAGTCGCGGCGGCCATAGCTGCCCGCCCGAGCGCGGGCCTCGCTGATCCGGGTCTCCGGCAGCGGGTGAGTGAGCAGCATTTCCGGCGGCTTGCTGGCGTAACGGTATTCGGCAGCCAGTTTCTGGAAGAAGTTGGCCATCCCCATGGGGTCGAAACCGGCATCATAGAGGGTCTTCATGCCGATGCGATCCGCTTCATATTCGTTGTCGCGGGTGTAGTTGATGGCCGACTGCATGGAGAGGCCCAACGTGGTCTGCAGCGCGGCGATACCGGCAGTCGGGTTGATCACCGCCAGCGCGATGGAGCCCACCAGACCGGCCAGGGTCACCGCCGAGCTGCTCGCCTGCGCCTCCATATAACGGGCGATATGGCGCTGGGTCACGTGGGTGATTTCGTGGGCCAGTACCGAGGCCAGCTCGCTCTCGCTGTCGGCATAGAGGAAGAGGCCGGTGTGCACCTTGACTCGCCCGCCGAGGAAGGCGGCCGCGTTGATGCTGGGATCATTGATGAGGAAGAAGGTAAACGGGAAACGCACCCCATCGGCGTTGGTCAGCAGTCGCTGACCCAGATCGTCAATGTACTGGCTCAGCACCGGATCATCGATGATCGGCAGACCCGCACGGGCAAAGCGCATAAAAGCGTTGCCGTAACGCACTTCCTGCTCGATGGGCAGGGCAGCAACCCCGGCCGTGCCGATGTCAGGAAGCTGATTGTTGGCCTCGGCATGAAACGTGGCGCCCATCAGGGAAGCCAGCAGGGGAAGCGATGCCATCAGGGGGGAAAAACGTGCCACGTTATCTCTATCTCCATCAGAAAGGGCCTCGGCAGAATACCCTTGCCCATCAAGGGCTACAAGCGTTGTTTCACGCTCTTATCACGGCCATAATAGCGGCCACCTGCCTGATGGAGCCCCCATGGAAGTTCTCGACCTGACCCCCTGGCGTTGCCCCGAGCCGCTGATCCGGCTCAAGCTCTGGTTAAGGGAGGCCCAAAGCGGTCAAACCGTCACCATCCGGCTGGCCGATGCGGGTTCCCGGCAGGATATTCCGGCCTATCTGCACCGTCAGGGCCACCATGTCGAGATGCAGCAACAACCGGACAATACCCTCTCTTTGCAGTTGGTTGTCGGGGCGAAACAACCATCTTGAGCCCCAGTGATGTAAGGATGCCGTCATGTTAGAAGTATTGAAGCGCTGGTATCAGACCCGTTTTTCCGATCCCGATGCCGTTACCCTTTTTCTGTTGCTGGTGTTCTGCTTCACCATCATCTGGCTGTTTGGCGATCTGCTGGCCCCCCTGCTGGTGGCGCTGGTAATGGCCTATCTGCTGGAGTGGCCGGTCGCCCGGCTGCAAAAAGCGGGGCTGTCGCGCACCCTGGCCACCAGCGTCATTCTGATCCTCTTTATTGCGGTAGCAGTCGCCTCCTTGCTGGGTCTTATCCCGACGTTGGTCAGTCAGGGGATCAATCTGGCCAAAGAGGCGCCGGCCATGCTGACCCACGCTCAGGATTATGTGCGCACCCTGCCGGACAAATACCCCGAGCTCATCGACGTCAGTCTGGTGGAGACCGTCATCGACAATATTCGCCAGCGCATCCTCAGTGGCGGCGAGCATCTGGTGAGCGCCTCCCTCAGTTCGCTGGTCAACGTGGTCGCCATCATGATCTACCTCATTCTGGTACCGCTGATGGTCTTCTTTATGCTCAAAGACAAGCGGGTACTGATGGGCAGCCTGCGCCGCTTCCTGCCGCGCAACCGCACCCTGGTCAACCGGGTGTGGGTGGAGATGAACAACCAGATCATCAACTACATCCGCGGCAAGGTGATCGAGATCCTCATCGTCGGCATCGCCACCTATGTCCCCTTCGCCCTGATGGGATTGCGCTACTCGGTGCTGCTGGCGGTCGCGGTCGGCTTCTCGGTGCTGATCCCCTATATCGGCGCCGCCGTGGTGACGGTTCCGGTAGCCATGGTCGCCCTGTTCCAGTGGGGGCTCACCCCGGAGTTTGCCTGGCTGATGGTGGCCTATCTGGTCATTCAGGCCCTCGATGGCAACCTGCTGGTGCCGGTGCTTTTCTCGGAAGCGGTCAACCTCCATCCGGTGGCCATCATCATCGCCGTGCTGGTCTTTGGCGGCTTGTGGGGATTCTGGGGAGTCTTCTTCGCCATTCCCCTCGCCACCCTGGTCAAGGCGGTGATCAATGCCTGGCCAAAACGTGAAGAGATGCCCAGTGCCGCAAAATAACCTGCTTCTTCTGCAATCGTGACAACGGAGTGTCCATGACCTTTTTTCGTCAAATCAGAGCGGCAGGGCTGACGGCCCTGCTCCTCGCTGCCGCTATGCCAGCGCGTGCCGATATCGATCTTGGCGCCATGGATCTGCTCACCAGCGACAGCCCTACCAGCCCGGTGCCACAGGGCTTTGTCGCCGGAGCGGCGCTCATCGGGGGACAGGCCCGTTATGAAGCGCAGGACAATGCCCTCTACGCCATCCCCGGCTTTATCTATTTTGGCGACCAGTTCATGTTTCTGGGCGATCGGGCCCGCTACTACTTCCACAAGGATGAGAACGTCGCCCTCTACGGCTATGGCCGGGTCCGTTTTGGCAATCTGGATCCCGAGGATTCTCCAGCCTTTACTGGCATGGAGCAGCGAAAATGGCAGCTGGAAGGCGGGATCGGTGGCAACATCATCACCCCCTACGCCCTGCTGACCGTGCGTGCCAACAGCGATGTCACCGGCCGCAGCAAGGGACAGGAGCTGCTGCTGTGGGCCGACTTCCCCATCCTGCGCGACAACCTGCTGATCATGCCGGGGATGGGGCTGATGCTGCGCAGCGACAAGATGGCCAACTACTACTTCGGCGGCATCTCCGAGAGCGAGGCGACTGCCCAGCGGCCCGCTTGGGATACCGGCACCACCCTCTCCCCGATGACGGCCCTCATCACCAGTTACCGCTTCAGCCCCAACTGGATTGGCATGTTTGCCATGAACTACGAATGGTATGATCGGGACATCAAAAACAGCCCCATCGTCCAGCACGATGGCGAGCTCTATGCGGGTTTTGCGCTGGGCTATATCTGGTAACGGTTATGAGTCTTGAACCGTGAGACACGACCAAACAAAAGGGAGCCCTCGGCTCCCTTTTTCACGACCATCAGGCTGGTCGTACAGCCTGCTCAAGCTGCCAATTCAGGCTTATAGCGCCGCCAGAAAATCGATCAGCTGCTGATTGACGAAGGCCGGATTTTCTAGCGACGAGATGTGGCCAGCCATCGGGATCTCCCTGAACGGGCAACCCAGCACCTCAGCCATCAGATAGCCCTCCAGCACCGGACGGGCCTTGTCCTCGCAGCCGGTCATCACCAGTGCGGGAGTGGTGATCTCCTCCAGCCACTCGATACGATCTTCGCGGGTCACAAAGCTGCGGCCCACCGCCACCATGGCGGCAATCTTCTCGTTTGGCCAAGCGGCCAGACGCGCCTTGAAACCACTCATCAGCGCCTCATCAGGCTGATTGGCAAAAAAGAGCGGCGCCACCTGTTCGATGATGGGCGCCGGCACGGTGCCGAGCTGCTCGATCATCGCCAGCATGCCGAGGTAGCGCTCGCAGGTGATCTGCGGTTCCAGGCCGACAAAACTATCCATCAGCACCAGCCCCTTAAGGCGGTTTGGCACCATGCGCGCCAGCTCCACACCCCACATGCCGCCGATGGAGAGGCCCACCAGTAGGAACTCGTCAACCCCGAGGGCATCGAGCAGCGCCAGGTGATCCCGCGCCAGAGTCGCCAAGGTGCAGCTACCTTCGGGGAGCAGGTCGGAATCACCGTGGCCCCACAGCTCGGGGACGATGCAGCGATAGCTGCCCTTGAGCGCCTCGATTTGCGGCGCCCACATGGCGCTGTCCCACAGATAGCTGTGACCAAACAGCAGTACCGGCCCTTGCCCTTCGTCCAGATAGGCCATCCGACGGCCCGCTATCTCCATAAAATGCTTCATGTTATCTCCTGTTGCCAGCGATGGGCGGGCAGTGTATCACGTCCCCCTTGGCAGGTGACGCCTCCCTGGTGCAAGCTGGCAGTGACTCAAAGAAGTCACCCATGAAAGGATGCCAAAAGGAGAAGCCCATGGCGAAGGAGAAGAGCAAGAAGCGGCCGCGTCTGGACAAGAAGTGCTACGAGCACCACCTTGCCCATCTGCAGGAGGAGCTGGTCAAGCTGCAGGAGTGGGTCAAGCAGGAGGGGTTAAAGGTAGTGGTACTGTTCGAAGGACGGGACGCCGCCGGTAAAGGGGGCGTCATCAAGGCGATTACCGAACCGCTCAACCCCCGGGTCTGCCGGGTCACGGCGCTGCCCGCCCCCTCCGATCGAGAGCGCTCCCAGTGGTACTTTCAGCGTTATGTGGCCCACCTGCCCGCCGCTGGCGAGATGGTGCTGTTTGACCGCTCTTGGTACAACCGGGCCGGAGTCGAGCGGGTGATGGGATTTTGCAGCGACGCCGAGTATCGCGAGTTTCTGCGCGCCTGCCCCGAGTTTGAGCGGATGCTGATCCGCTCCGGCATCACCTTGATCAAATACTGGTTCTCGGTCAGCGACGAGGAGCAGGAGAAGCGCTTTAAGGAGCGGATCAACACCCCTATCAAGCGCTGGAAGTTCAGCCCGATGGATTTGCAATCCCGGTCACGCTGGGTGGAGTACTCCCGCGCCAAGGATGACATGTTCACCTACACCGACACCGAGGATTGCCCCTGGTTCGTGGTGGAGGCAGATGATAAACGCCGTGCCCGCCTCAACTGCATCGCCCATCTGCTGAGCAAGGTGCCCTACGAGGCGATCCACTACGAGCCCATCAAGCTCCCCCCCATCAAGACCGAAGGGTATGAGCGCCCGCCGCTGGCCAGCCAGACCTTTGTGCCCGATATTACCGCCGAACTCGAGGCTTGAACCGGGTTACCTTGCCTATCTGCGAGTTCAAATCGCAGGCAATAAAAAGCCGGTCTGACGACCGGCAAAAAGGCATTGATTATTAAGAAAGGAAAACCGGCACAACAAAAAATCAGGTACGGATATATTTGGCGGTACGGGGGAACGCCTGCTCCTTGGCATCGAACAGGTAGCAGGCTTCGGCCGGGATACCCACGCTGTAGGTCTGACCGGTCGCCACATCCACATCCGAGGTAGCCTTGACGGTAAAGTCGTGACCATCCACATCCATATAAACGAAGGACTCGGCCCCCAGGTGCTCGGCCACCTGCACGATCCCGCTCACCTTGCTGTGCGCATGGGGGTGATCCAGCGGCATCAGGTGCTCGGGGCGAATACCCAGCTCCACCTTGTCACCCACAGCGCCACTGCGGGCATCGACCCGGGCACGCACGGTATCGCCAGAGGTCAGCTTGACCAGGCACTCCTGCTCGCCAATCTTCAGCAACTCGCCCGCCAGGAAGTTCATCTTGGGAGAGCCGATAAAGCCCGCCACGAACTTGTTGTCCGGGTTGTGGTAGAGATCCAGCGGTGAACCGAACTGTTCCAGGTTGGTGGCAGCTTCGGCCTTGAGCGGGCTCAGCACCACAATCTTGTCGGCCAGGGTCATCGCTTCCACCTGATCGTGGGTCACGTAGATGATGGTGGAGTTAAGCTCTTTGTGCAGCTTGGCGATCTCGATCCGCATCTTGACCCGCAGCGCGGCATCCAGGTTGGAGAGCGGTTCGTCAAACAGGAACACCTGCGGCTGCTGCACGATGGAGCGACCGATGGCGACCCGCTGACGCTGACCACCGGAGAGCGCCTTGGGCTTTCTGTCCAGCAGCGGCTCGAGACCCAGGATCTCGGCGGCGCGCATCACCCGCTTGTGGATGTTCTCTTTGTCCATCTTCTTGAGCTTCAGACCAAAGGCCATGTTCTCGTAGATGTTCATGTGCGGATAAAGGGCGTAGGACTGGAACACCATGCCGACGTTGCGCTCTACCGGCGGCACGTCGTTCATGTAGCGACCACCGATGGTCAGCTCACCGCTGGTGATGTCTTCCAGACCCGCGATCATCCGCAGCAGGGTGGATTTACCACAGCCGGACGGGCCGACGAAGACGATGAACTCGCCCTCCTTGATGGAGAGATTGATATTGCGCAGGGTGTCCTTGTGAACAGCCGGATCGTAATTTTTGCGAACGTTGTTGAGTACTACTTCAGCCATGACGAGCTCCGCTCTTGAATCTTTGCAAATCGTGATAGCGGGGGGAGTCAGCTCCCCCGGCCATAAACTTAACCTTTCACACCACCAGCAGTCAGACCGCCAACCAACCAGCGCTGTGCCAGCAGGAAGACCACTGTGATGGGGAAACCGGAGAGCACTGCGGCCGCCGCGAAATCACCCCACAGATAGTTCTGCGGATAGAGGTACTGCTGGGCCCCGACCGCCAGGGTCAGATTGTTCACATCCTGCAGCAGGATGGAGGCCATGGGCACCTCGGTAATGGAACCGATAAAGGCCAGAATAAACACTACCGCCAGGATGGGCACCGACAGGGGCAACAGGATCAGACGGAATGCCTGCCACGGGGTCGCACCGTCGATGGCCGCAGCCTCCTCCAGGGAGGAGTCGATGGTCTCGAAGTAGCCCTTGATGGTCCAGACGTGCAGGGCAATCCCCCCCATGTACGCCAGGATCAGGCCACCGTGGGTGTTGAGACCGAGCCAGGGGATGTAGTCACCAATCTTGTTAAATAGCGCGTAGATGGCTACGAGTGCCAGCACAGCCGGGAACATCTGGAAAATCAGCATGCCCTGCAGGATGGTGGACTTGCCACGAAAACGCAGGCGGGCAAAGGCGTAAGCACAGGTGGTGGAGAGCGTCACGATCATCAGGGCAGTGATGCCGGCGATCTTGATGGAGTTCCACAACCAGGTCAGCACCGGGAACGGCGGCGGCGTGATGCTGCCGTCAGCGTTGGTGATGGACATGCCCAGCGCCAGCTTCCAGTGATCCAGCGTTGGATTGGAGGGGATGATCTCCCCTACCGCGAAGTTACCGTTACGGAACGAGATGGCGATAACCATGATCAACGGGAAGATGATCAGCGCCAGGAAGCCCCACATGACCAGGTGGGTTGCCCACACCCGGTATTTGACTGATTTGGGTTGTACGATTGCCATGTTGAAGCCTCCTTACAGCTGCTTGTCGGCTTTGGACAATTTCAGGTTGAGCAGCGCCAGCGCACCCACGATGAGGAAGATAGCGGTGGCGATGGCACTGGCCAGACCGTAGTCCTGACCACCCGATCCCTGGAACGCAATCCGGTAGGTATAACTCACCAGCAAGTCGGTGGTACCGGCCGGGGTGCTGGCGCCGATGATGTCGGGCGCACCATTGGTCAACAACTGGATAAGCACGAAGTTGTTGAAGTTGAAGGCGAACGATGCAATCAACAGCGGTGTCAGCGGCTTCATCAGCAGCGGCACGGTGATCTTGAAGAAGTTCTGCACCGGACCGGCACCGTCCATGGCTGACGCTTCATAGAGATCTTCCGGAATGGCTTTGAGCAGGCCCATGCAGAGGATCATCATGTAGGGGTAGCCGAGCCAGGTGTTGACAATCAGGATCATCACCTTGGCCAGGAAGGGGTTGGTATACCAGTCCGGCTTGATGCCAAACGCCGCTTCCAGGAACATGTTGATCTCACCGAAGTTCTGGTTGAACAACCCCTTGAACACCAGGATGGAGATAAACGCCGGGATCGCATAGGGCAGGATCAACATGACCCGATAGAAACCGCGCCCCTTGAGCTCTTCCCACTGCACCAGACAGGCCAGCACCATGCCGATAGCCAGGGTGAAAGCGACGGAGCAGGTTGAGAAGATCACGGTCCAGATGAAGATCTGCAGGAAGGGTGACTGGATACCCGGATCGGTGACGATGCGCGCGAAGTTCTTCCAACCGACGCTCACCACAAAGCCCGGAGCAATACCCTTGCCGACAAACTGACCCTGTTCGTCGATGTACTGATAGAAGCCGGTCTCGCCATTGGGCAGCATCAGCTCGCCATTCTGGGTATCACGCAGCAGGTTGCTGTCTTTGATCACCACGCCGGACTTGAGCACGGCACCATCCATCAGACGGGTGTAGTGCTGCTTCTGGGCGGCAAACTTGCGCAAGCCGCTCAGGGTCAGGTGGGTACCGCCATCCGGCAGCACCAGATCAAGGTCACTCAGGTGAGTACGATGCTCAACAATGGCGCGGATCGGTGCGGCCTTGCTGGCCGCTTCGCCGGTGAAGGGCTGCAGCTCGACCACTTGCTGGGTGTTCTGCACACGGCCCTCGCGGGACGCCAGCTCACGGACCTTGTTGGTCATCAGGGAAACAGGTTGGCTGATAAAGGATTGATCATCCTGTGTCAGCAGCAGCTGGAACTGGCCGTTGTCGCCACCCAGCAGGGTAAAATCGAATTCACCGCCCGCCACCTTGTAGGTTTTCTTCAGGTGGTAGTCCCGCGCCTGCTCCACGGAGAGCAAGTTGGACCCCGAATAGTTGGTGAAGGCAATGCCAATGGTGTAGGCAAGAGGGAAGATGATAAACACAACCATGCCCGCAACACCCGGAAAGATGTAGCGATGGGCATAGGTCTTCTTGTTCATGAAGACATACAGACCGACGGAAACCACCACCAGATCCAGCAGCGCGAATACCCACTCGCCACTGGCGTACATCATCACGGCTGCGTAGCCGTTGAGGATGGCAACCAGGGCCGCTATGGTCCACTTAAGCCAGGTGTGCTTATCCTTCGGACCGGCATAGGACTCAACAGAAGGTACTACTTCCATGCCAATTAACCTTTATAACGCCAAGAGAGATTTGAGAGAGTGGGAGGCCATGACGGCCTCCCGGGTAGTGCGTGCTTACTGAACGATACGCTTGGCAGCGGTATCCAGTGCTTCGTCAACACCCTGACGACCGGAGGTCACGTTCTTGAGGGCAGTTTCGAAGGAAGACCAGAAACGGCTCATCTCGGGAACGGATGGCATCGGCTCGCCAGCCTGGGCGTTCAGCATGGTGGCCTTGATGTGCGGATCGGATTCCAGGGTCTTCTGGAAGGATTTCAGCGCAACGGCACCCAGCGGCTTATCGGCGTTAACCGGCGCCAGACCGGCATCAGTCAGCAGGTAGTTTTCCAGGAACTCGATAGCCAGATCCTTGTTCGGGCTGGCGGCGTTGATGGTGGCACCCAGTACGCCAACGAAGGCTTTGGCCGGCTTGCCGTTCAGGGTCGGCAGCGGCGCTACGCCGTACTTGATGCCGCTCTTGTCCAGGTTGCTCCAGGCCCAGGGACCGTTGATCATCATGGCCACTTCGCCCTTGTTGAACTTGGCGTCCATCACACCGTAGTCGATGCCTTTTTCCAGGTGACCGGACTTGATCATCTCGGAGATGTAGCCCACGCCCATCTTGGCACCTGCGTTGTTCACGCCGGTATCTTTAACGTCATAACCGGTAGCGGTTTTCTTGAAGGCGTAACCACCGTTGGCAGCCACCAGCGGATAGCTGAAGTACGGGGTGTCATAAGCCCACATGATGGCGCGCTTGCCGTTTTTCTTCAGAGTCTCGTCAATCTTGGCGATCTCTTCGAAGGTTTTCGGCGGCTCGGGCAGCAGGTCCTTGTTATAAATCAGGCTGACTGCTTCCATGGCAACCGGGTAGCCATAGGTTTTGCCATCAACAGTCATGGCATCCCATGCCAGCTGTTCAAATTTGCCTTTGGTGGCAGCGTTCGGCGTTACCGGAACCAGCAAACCGGCTTTGACCCACTCACCGTAACGGTCGTGAGCCCAGAAGAAGATGTCCGGGCCGTTGCCAGTGGCGGCGGCTTGCTGGAATTTCACTTCAACCTGATCCGGGTGAGCCACAGTAACCTTGATGCCGGTTTCTGCTTCAAACTTCTTACCCACTTCAGCCAGACCGTTGTATCCCTTGTCACCGTTGATCCAGATGGTCAGCTGGCCTTCATCGATGGCAGCAGTAGCAGAGCAAGCGACGCCAAGAGTGGCCAGACCGATCAGGGATGACAGCAATTTCTTTTTCATGAGCCTTTCCTTGTATTAGTTCCGCGCTGTAAGAGCATTGTGTGCGAGATGAATATTATCCCAAGCGGCAAACGGCTCACATGACGCAACTCGCATTTTTGAAATGCAATTACGTATTTCCTTCCAGAAAGTTTTGAAAACATTTTCTTATTTCAGGGAATTACGGCCATTTATCGGCTTAATTCCAGACAACCACAGAATAATAATTACCAAAATGAAATAAAATTTCATGAGTGAAAGGGTTTTCACCTCAATGAAAACCCTTTCAGATGGTTTATTTTGTTTGATTTGTTAACAAAGTACCGCGCCAGTTTCGAGGTCTGCCCGGGCGCAATAAAAAAAGAGACCCCGCCGGGGCGGAGTCTCTTTTTGCCAGAAATGACGACTTGATCACACTCGGGAGCATGACTACGACTGGCGCAGCAGCTGATCCTTGAGATTGGGCGGCACACCCTTGATGGTCAGGGTGTCGGTCTGGGGATCGTAAAAGATCCGGCTGTTCAACAGCTTCTGCTCAAAGCTCAGAGTCAGACCGCCGCCGGAGCCAACAAACTTGGTCAAACCACGCAGGGTAGAGCGATCCGCCGGGAAGCGCTCTTCCAGCTCATACTCCTGACCGATAAAGCTGTAAAAATCGAGGTCACCGTCGCCAGGCAATTCTGCAGACAACTCCTTGATTTCGATCTCTTCACCGGCACTCGCCTGTTCGGTGCAATATTTGAAGACCTGCTTTTTATAGTCATTGCGCTCGGTCGGCTCGAGCTGACGACTGTCGCAATAATCTTCGACCGCCTGCAGCAAGCCTTTATTTTGTACCTTGGCATCCATGCCCTCGCGGGCACCCAGCAGATCCATAAAGAAGTCGCCCAGTTTGCGACCAATGCGCCCCTTGCTGAAGGTGATATAGCGGCGCGAATCAGGTTGGGTTTTCCATTCGGTCAAATCAATGCGGGCCACCAGATTGAGTTTGCCGATATCCAGATACTGGATATGGCGCAATTCCAGCGCTTCGCTGACGGTGACGCTCTCCTTGCCCTCCAGCAGGGCAATCAGCAGATAATCGACCCCGACGTAGTTATATTTTGCAAACAGCAGCACCCCCTGCTCATCGAGGGCGTGCTCCACCAGCTGCTTGACCAGCATCTGGGTCACAGTGACCGAGAAGGGAACGAATTCGGTCTGCTCGGCGAGCAGCTGTTCGAGGGCGATACGAAACGCGGGTGAAGGCTGCTTGGGAGCCTCTTCACCGTCGGCCAGCTCGGCGACGGCGGCCTCGGGGTCGGCAAAGAAGCCAAAGCCCTTGCCACCCTTGCCGTTGTAGATCCGATGCAGTTCCGCCATCAGTCCCTGTACCGCCTCATCAGGGGGCAGGGTCTGGCTGCGGGTATCGGCGTGGGGTTGACCATCGCCGCCCTGGCGCAAGGAGTGAAGAATGATCTTGTCGATATCGAGACTCATGTCACAAAGCCATAGTGTTAGCCGAAAGGGTGAAGTATTATAAGGCGCTTTGAACCGAGATGAACTGAAGATTATGCCTATCGTATCAAAGTACAATAACGAGCAATTTGACGCCCTGATGAACGACCTGATCACCGCGCTGGAAAAGCATAAAGCGCCGGTAGATCTCAGCCTTATGGTGCTTGGCAATCTGACCACCAATATCATCAACGGTATGGCACCGGCCCAGCGCCAGGCCATCACTGAAAAGTTTGTCCAGGCCCTGACCGCATCGGTCGATAATCGCCACGACGCACACTGAGTCCCCGACTCTGTTGATTTGACGTTTCTCAACGCAGATGGATCACTATGGTCGAAACCGGTAACCCCTATCGTGATAATGTCTCTCGCCTGATCACCTGGGGGCATTGGTTCTCCTTCTTCAACATTATTCTGGCCATGCTCATCGCCACCCGTTATCTGGGTGCCATCAGCTGGCCATCGACCACGCTTGGCGTGATCTATCTCGTTGTAAGCTGGATTGGCCACTTCTCGTTTTTGAGTTTTGTCACCTACCTGTTGACGATCTTCCCGCTCAGCTTCGTGCTGCCCAAGGAGAAGTCGTTGCGGTTCATCTCGGCCATCGTCGCTACCCTGGCGCTGGTGCTGCTGCTGATCGACACCCAGGTATTCCGGCTGTTCAAGTTCCACCTCAACAGTCAGGTATGGCAGTTGCTGCTGGATCAGGCGCAGACCGAAGAGGGCTCAATCTGGAGCATCATCTTCGTTGCCGTGCCCACCATCTTCCTGCTGCAACTGCTGCTGTCGGCCTATGTCTGGCGCAAGATCAACAAGCGCAAGCGCCGCCAGTACGGCAATCAGGTGGGGCTGGCCCTGCTGATCTGCTTTATTCTGACCCACGTGGTCAACAGCTGGGCGGATGCGACCCTCTATCAGCCCATCACCATGCAGAGAGCCAACTTCCCCCTCTCCTACCCTATGACGGCCCGCTCCTTCCTGGCCAAACATGGCTGGCTGGATCTGGATCAGTACGAGAAGCAGGCGGCCTCCCAGGGTGATAACAGCGACAGCCGGATGCACTATCCGCTGCGCCCGCTCAACGTCAACGCCCCCCTGACTCACAACAATCTGCTGATTGTGGTGGTCGACTCATTGCGTTTTGACATGCTCAACAACATCAACATGCCCAATCTGCAGCGCTATGCGGATCAGCATCTGACGTTCCGCAATCACCTGAGTGGTGGCAACGACGACCTGATGGGGATGTTCAGCCTCTTCTACGGGTTGCCCGGTCACTACTACAAGGACATCAGCAGCGACAAGCGTCCGCCGGTGCTGTTCGACGAGATGCTGCGCCAGGATTACCAGTTCGGGCTGTTCGGCGCGATGGAAGATGCCCAGAAGTATCGCAAGAGCATCCTCGCCGGTCTGCGCAAACAGGTGTTTGTCTCCGAGCAGAGTGACGATGGCAAGCTGCTGACCGACTGGCAGCAGTGGCTGGAGAAGCGCTCTCCCGAGCGTCCCTGGTTCTCGCTGGTCTATCTCTCGAGCCCCGGCGACTACCAGTTGCCCGCCACCATGAAGGGGCCGTTCCAACCGGAGCTTGCCAACTTCAATCCGGCGACCGCCTATCGGGCGGAGAACCTGCAAAAACTGGAAAACCGCTACAAGAACTCGGTCTTCTATACCGACCAGTTGCTTGAGCAGATGCTGACCAAATTGCAGTCGCAGGGGATGGACAGCAACACCATCGTCGTCATCACCTCCAACCACGGTCAGGAGTTCAACGACACCCGCAGCAACAGCTGGGGCGCAGGCAGCAACTACTCACCCTATCAGGTGCAGGTACCGCTGGTACTGGCCTGGCCGGGGCGCGGTAGTGACGTTCGGGAACAACCAAGCAGCCATTTCGATCTGGCGCCGACCCTGATGCAGGGGATGCTGGGCGTGCGCAATCCGGCGCGCGATTACAGCGTTGGCCGCTCGCTGTTTGATACCAGCCCGCGCAACTGGCTGCTGGCCGGGGATCAGAATGACTTCGCCATCTATGAAGGGGACACCATCACCCACTTCAACAAGCAGGGTGACTTCGAACTGCTGGAGCGCAACAGCTATCGCCCGATCAAGCACGGCACTCCGGATATGGGCGCCATGATCCAGGTGATGAACGAGCTGAACCGCTTCTATCGCAACCAGTGAAGCGCCCGTTGATGGCTTGATACCATAAAAAACGCCCCGAATTCGGGGCGTTTTTCGTTGTATAGCCGGGCCACGTTCACGACTGTTAGCCACCCCACCCTTGCGGGTACTTGTAGCCGACGAAACGCTTGGCTGCATAGGCTTTGAAAGCCGCCGAGTTGTAGGCCGCCGCCACATCTTTGGCAAACGGCTGATCCGCATCTGCGCTTTTCACCACCACCCAGTTGATAAAATCGTAGCTGCGCTCCAGAAACAGTCCTTCAGTGAACGGGATTCCGCTGGAGGCGGCAAAATTACCGTTGATCACCGAAAAGTCCACATCCTCCCGCGAGCGGGGCAACTGCGCGGCTTCCAGCAGTACCAGCTTGAGATTGTGCGGATTGTTCACCACATCAAACTCGCTCGCCTTGAGCGGGTTTATCCCCTCCTTGAGAGTGAGCCAACCAAGATCCTGCAGCATCAACAGCGCCCGCGCCTGATTGGTAGGATCGTTGGGGATGGCCACCGTGCTCCCCTGTTGCACCTTGTCGAGTGCTGCCAGCTTGCCGGAGTAGAGCCCCATCGGACCGGTTGGCACCTGGGTAATGGGCGCCAGCAACAAGCCGCGATCTTTGGCAAAACTCTCCAGATAGGGTTTGTGCTGGAAGCAGTTCACATCCAGTGATCCGTCAGCCAGAGCAATATTGGGAGTCACATAGTCGGTGAACTCCACCAGCTTGACCTTGTACCCCTTGGCCTCCAGCTGCGGCTTGATGGAATCGGTCACCATGTCGGCAAAATCCCCCACCGTGGTACCAATCACAATCTCCTGTTTGGTCGGCAAGGGCGCATCGGCGGCAACCGCGGAAAAAGAGAGGCTCCCGACCGCCATCGCGGCAATAAAGGTGCTGGCGCCAGCAGTGGCGCGCAAGGAAGCAGTCAAAGGAGAAGATAAGAAGGAACGAAACGGCATAGGGACTCCCTGTCAGGTACGCATCAAGCTATGGGACTGCGGCGGGGTGGCTCTCAGAGATTAGGCCCCTCAAATCGCAGCAATCTAGCCATCCAAACGGCTATTTTAATTACCATAACAGAGCCATCCACCGCCGCCAAGCAATAAACCGCTGGTTCCACCTCATCACCCTTGCTGTCACCCCCGAATGCATAGCTGCACTCACGTTGGCACACACAACCATGCCGCTCACGTTGAAGAGCGCACAAGCTCCCCTCGGGATTGCCCCGAATCGAGATGGCTGCGGCGAAGGAGAGTCGCGAGAGGAGTGAATTACAGATAAAAAGATCAGTAGTGGGCTGTGAGAACCATTCTCAATAGAACACATAACCAGTGTCATTGGAATACCTACCACAAACTGAATCGGATTTCTTTGAACCTCATTGCGTTTTTTGAAAATGGCTCTTTTTGAACCCCTGTCACCCGTGTATAGATTTCCGTCGCACTCAGGATGAGTGCGATCCAAGATGGAGTTAAAAAAATAATGAAGCAAACATCGTTAGCACTGGCGATCACAGCACTGCTGTCGACCCTGCCCAGTGCGCTCGTTCAGGCAAATGAAGGTTGTGCGCCGCTCACCGGCAAGGAGAGCGGCATGGATATCGGACGCAGCAGCACCGAGCGCTGCCTGCCAGGTGCCAATCCCCTGCAGGATCAGCAGTGGTATCTGCTCAACAGCGGTCAGGATGGATTCAGCGCCCGTGGTGGCATAGCGGGCAATGATCTCAACCTCTGGTGGGCTCATCGCACCGGTGTGCTGGGCCAGGGAGTCAATGTGGCCGTGGTGGATGATGGCTTGGCTATCGCCCACCCGGATCTGGCGGAGAACGTGCGCCCAGGTTCGAAAAACGTGGTGACCGGCAGCGATGACCCGACACCGACCGATCCGGATTCGGCCCACGGCACCTCGGTCTCCGGCATCATTGCAGCGGTGGACAACGCCATCGGGACCAAGGGGATTGCCCCGCGAGCCCAGCTGCAGGGGTTCAACCTGCTGGATGACAACAGCCAGCAGTTGCAGAAAGATTGGCTCTACGCCCTTGGCGACAGCGATGCCAGCCGCGACAACCGGGTGTTCAACCAGAGCTACGGCATGAGTGTGGTGGATCCCCGCTCAGCCAACTCTCTGGATCAATCCCAGCTTGATCGTCTGTTTGAACAGCAGACCCTCAAGGCGCAGGGCGCGGCCTATATCAAGGCCGCCGGCAACGGCTTCAACAAGATAGCGGCGGGCGGCTATGTGCTTAACCGCACCGGCAATGGTCCTAAATTGCCGTTTGAAAACAGCAACCTCGATCCCTCCAACAGCAACTTCTGGAACCTGGTGGTGAGCGCGCTCAACGCCGATGGCGTCAGATCCTCCTACTCCAGCGTCGGCAGCAACATCTTCCTGAGCGCAACCGGCGGCGAGTACGGTACCGACGCTCCGGCGATGGTGACCACGGATCTGCCCGGCTGCGACATGGGTTACAACCGCACCGACGATCCCAGCACCAACCGGCTGCACGGCAACCCGCAACTGGATGCCAGCTGCGACTACAACGGCGTGATGAACGGCACCTCCTCCGCCACCCCCAGCACCTCCGGCGCCATGGCGCTGCTGATGTCCGCCTACCCGGATCTGTCGGTACGTGACCTGCGGGATCTGCTGGCGCGCAGCGCAACCCGGGTCGATGCCAAACATCAGCCCGTGATGGTCAGCTACACCAGCAGCACCGGCAAGGTGCGTGATGTGAAAGGGCTGGAAGGGTGGGAGCGCAATGCCGCCGGCATGTGGTTCAGCCCGACTTACGGTTTTGGTCTGATCGACGTCAACAAGGCCCTTGAGCTGGCAGCCAATCACCACCCCCTCCCCCCGCTGGTGCAACTGCCGTGGCAGAAGATCAATGTCACCGGCAGTGCCGCCGCCATTGCGGATGTGGGCAACAGCCCGACCAGCTCGACAACCCGCATTGCCACACCGTTGACGGTAGAAGCGGTTCAGGTGATGGTGAGCCTGGATCACCAGCGTCTACCCGATCTGCTGATCGAACTGGTCTCCCCCGCTGGCACCCGCAGCATCCTTCTGAGCCCCTTCAACAGCCTGGTCGGCCAATCTCTCGACCAGCAGCAACTGGGCTTTGTGCGAACCAAGGGATTGCGCGACATGCGGATGCTATCCAACAAGTTCTACGGCGAATCGGCGCAAGGCACATGGCGACTGGAAGTAACCGACGTTGCCAACGGTACCCGTCAGGTCTCTCTGCTCAATCGCGAGACCCGTGAGCGTACCACCCTGACCGAGCGCAACAATCGCCAACCGGGCAAGCTGATCTCATGGTCCCTGCGGGTCCTGGGTCACGATGCCAACCGCAGCTAACACGCTAGGAGTATTACCATGAACAAACCTGTTACCTTGCTTCTGGCAACCCTGCTGGCCCCCCTCTCGGGACAGCTCTGCGCCCAGGAGTCCGTCACCATGGATGGCAAACAATACAGCACCATAGAGGTGAACGGCCAGACTTACCTCATTCCCGACAACGGCAGCAAGAAGCGGGTCGCCCGCAGCCTTGACAGCAAGGTCCCGCAACAGACCCTGCGCCGCGGTGACGTGTTGATGCAAGGGGCCGCCAGCCCCGAGCTGACTGTAAGCGGCACCCTGCTGGTGGAAGCTGACGATGCCAGCGCCAAGGCGCTGGCGACTCGCCACGGCATGAACTTCAAGCAGAGCAGCGGCGGCATTGCCCTGCTGGAGGCCAAACCGGGCAGCGATCTCAACGCCATCGCCACCAAGCTCAAGAGCGAAGGGGTGAATGTGCAGATCGAGCTGTCGGGGGCCGAACAGCAGCCGAAATAGGTCGCGACAGACAAATAACAAAGGGGGCCATCATGGCCCCCTTTCTGCTGCTCATTTTGACAGTGACTTACTTGGCACCATGCTGCTCCGCCAGATAGAGCCAGGTATCGACCACGGTATCGGGGTTGAGAGACACCGAATCTATCCCCTGCTCCACCAGCCAGGCGGCAAAGTCCGGGTGATCGGATGGCCCCTGACCGCAGATCCCCACGTACTTGCCCGCCTTGCGCGCGGCCTGAATCGCCATCGCCAGCAGTGCCTTGACCGCCTCGTTGCGCTCGTCGAACAGGTGGGCAATCAGCCCCGAGTCCCGATCCAGCCCAAGGGTGAGCTGGGTCATGTCATTGGAGCCGATGGAGAAGCCGTCCACGTGCTCGAGGAACTTGTCTGCCAAGAGGGCGTTGCTCGGGATCTCGCACATCATGATCACCTTGAGCCCCCGCTCGCCGCGGCGCAGACCGTTCTCGGCCAGGATCTCGATCACCTGCTCCGCCTCGCCCACGGTGCGCACGAAGGGGATCATCACCTCGACGTTGGTCAGCCCCATCACATCGCGCACCCGCTTGATCGCCTCGCACTCGAGGGCAAAGCAGGGGCGGAAGCTGTCGGCGATGTAGCGGGATGCGCCACGAAAACCGATCATCGGGTTCTCCTCGTGGGGCTCGTAGCCACGACCGCCCACCAGATTGGCGTACTCGTTGGACTTGAAGTCCGACATCCGCACGATCACCCGCTCCGGCCAGAACGCAGCCCCCAGAGTGGCGATCCCCTCGGTCAGCTTGGCCACATAGAACTCCCGCGGGCTGTCGTAACCGGCGATCATCTTGCCGATGGTGGCCTTGAGCTCTGGCGTTTGCTGGTCAAACTCCAGCAGCGCCTTGGGGTGCACGCCGATCATCCGGTTGATGATGAATTCAAGGCGTGCCAGCCCCACGCCTGCATTAGGCAATTGGGCAAAGTCGAAAGCGCGGTCCGGGTTGCCGACGTTCATCATGATCTTGATGGGCAGGCGCGGCATATTGCCCACCTCGGTCACCGCCACATCGAAGTCCAGCTCGCCGTCATAGATAAAACCGGTATCCCCTTCCGCGCAGGAGACGGTGATCCGCTGGCCCGGCTGAATATGGTCGGTGGCGTTGCCACAGCCCACCACCGCCGGAATGCCCAGCTCGCGAGCGATAATGGCGGCGTGACAGGTGCGGCCACCCCGGTTGGTGACGATGGCGGAGGCCCGCTTCATGATGGGCTCCCAGTCCGGGTCGGTCATGTCGGTGACCAGCACATCGCCGGGCTGCACTTCGTCCATCTGGCTGATGGATGAGATGACCCGCGCCGGACCCGCGCCAATCTTGTGGCCGATGGCCCGCCCCTCGATCAGCACCTTGCCCGCTTGCTTGAGAGCAAAACGCTCGAGGGTGTTGGCCTCCTGACGGCTACGCACGGTTTCCGGGCGCGCCTGCACGATGTAGAGCTGGCCATCCTGCCCATCCTTTGCCCACTCGATATCCATCGGGCGGCCATAGTGCTGCTCGATGATGAGGGCCTGTTTCGCCAGCGCCATCACCTCCTCATCGCTGATGCAGAAGCGGCTGCGCTCGGCCTCATTGGTGTCGACAATCTTCACCTGACGGCCGTGACCGGCATCGTCCGAATAGGTCATCTTGATAAGCTTGGAGCCGAGGGTCTTGCGCACCACCGCCGGGCGGCCCCCCTTGAGAGTAGGCTTGTGCACATAGAATTCATCCGGGTTGACCGCGCCCTGCACCACCATCTCGCCAAGACCATGGGCGCCGGTGATAAAGACCACGTCGTTGAAACCGGACTCGGTATCCAGAGTAAACATGACGCCGGAGGCAGCGAGATCCGAGCGCACCATCCGCTGCACCCCTGCCGAGAGGGCAACACCCTTGTGGTCGTAGCCCTGATGCACCCGATAGGAAATAGCACGATCGTTGAACAGGGAAGCAAACACATGCTTGACGGCAATCATGACGGCGTCGATGCCGCGCACGTTGAGGAAGGTCTCCTGCTGGCCGGCAAAGGAGGCGTCCGGCATATCCTCGGCGGTGGCAGACGAGCGCACCGCAAACGAAGCCTCGACACCGGCACTCAACTTCTCATAGGCCACCCGGATCGCCTGCTCCAGCTCGCTCTGGAACGGGGCTTCAATCACCCAGTCACGGATCTGCTGGCCGGCCCGGTTGAGGGCGGCAATGTCGTCCACATCCAGGCTGTCGAGCAGATGGTGGATCTTGCCGTTGAGGCCGCTTGACTCCAGAAACTCGTTAAACGCGTAGGCGGTGGTGGCAAAGCCCCCCGGCACGGATACACCGGCACCAGAGAGGTTGCTGATCATCTCGCCAAGGGATGCGTTCTTGCCGCCAACTCGTTCTACGTCCTGCATTCCGAGTTGCTCGTACCAGAGTACGTACTGTTGCACTTGGATGTCTCCAGGTTGGTGGGCACCGATGCCATAGCACCTCGTGCGCCCGATTTAATCGATGAGGTTATGGGTAAGTCAGGTGCGTTATTGTCTGTTTCTTTTGTTGCCAACGACCATGAAAACGTTTTCTATTGGTTTTCAAAAAAATCCCCGAGCAAGAGGTGGGGATGGTCGAATGACCGGAACATTCTACAATGGCGACACAAAAAGATAACGATTCAGGTTTGCAAGCCACTTCACAACTTGGGCACAGCAGACCGATTGACAAAACTGGTATGGTTTCGGGAGATACTTCTCACCCCTTACCCCATGCGACCCCACCCGCGGTATCACAGGAGCCCTACGTGCACACCGTATTTTATGTTTCAGACGGCACCGCAATCACCGCCGAAGTGTTTGGTCACGCGGTATTGAGCCAGTTTCCGCTGGCCTTCGAGCAGATCACTATCCCCTTTGTGGAGACACTGGAGAAAGCCCGTCAGGTACGGATGCGGATCGACGAGCAGTTTCGCCAGACCGGGGTACGCCCCATTCTGTTTCACACCATCGTCGACCCGCTGGTACGGGAAGAGGTACTGAAATCGGAGGCGTGCGGCCACGACTTTCTCAATACCTTCGTCAGCCCGCTGGAGCAGGAGCTGGGGGTCAAAGCCGAGCCCCGCCTCCACCGCACCCACGGTATGGAGAACCGCAAGCTCTATGACGATCGCATCGAGGCGGTCAACTTTGCGCTGGCCAACGACGATGGCATCACCACCAAGGAGTACGATGAGGCGGACATCATCCTGATCGGGGTCTCCCGCTGCGGCAAGACCCCCACCAGCCTCTATCTGGCGCTGCAGTTTGGCATTCGCGCCGCCAACTACCCCTTTATCGAGCAGGACATGGGGATGCTGGAGCTGCCCGCCCCCCTCAAGGCCAACCGTCACAAGCTGTTTGGCCTCACCATAGCGCCGCAGCGGCTGCACGAGATCCGTAACCAGCGCCGTGCCAACAGCCGCTACTCCTCCATCGAACAGTGCGAGCAGGAGCTGGCCTGCGTGGAGCGACTGTTTCGCCAGGAGGCGATCCGCTTCCTCGATACCAGCTCCCACTCGGTGGAGGAGATCAGCGCCAAGGTCCTCGAGGCGACCGGTCTGCGCCGCCAGCTCTGTTAAGCCAGCTTGACAGCTATCGGCATCAACAAAAGATAAAAATTACAGTGTCGCGGCGAAAGTCAGCTGTGGCGAACTGCGATTCACATAGATGACAGTGAAAAGCGTGGATAAAAAAGGGATAAGCACCACAAATGCTTATCCCTCTTCTTGTCGACCTTGGCGTTGTGCCCTTGTCACCTGCTGCCAATTAGCCGCTATTCGATTCCGTTCTGCTGCGCTCGGCAAACAGCCAGCGTTAACTAACGATTGAGCTCAGGGTTGTTCATCAACCGGGCATAGAAGGCCAGCAAACCGTGGCGCAGGCGAACCCGCTCCGCCAGCCAGCCGCCAACGAGCGCCCCCGTTACCCCACCCACCAGCAACAGCGACTGCCAGTAGTGCAGCAATCCCTGATCACCTAGTAACAGCCAACCCAGCAACATAATCGCGGCCACCAGCAACAACAGCGGACTGGCAGCAATCCCTAACCAGAGCGCCACCAGCACACCCCGGGCAACCCCTTGTTGCAGCACGCTTTCGCGTTCCCTGTGCTCCAACTCCCTGCACTCTTCCTTGCACTCCCGCTTGTTTGGCATCATTTGCATCCATTTGTGGCTCGGCACCACAAAAGCACACCAACAAGACAAAATGTCAATAAAACAGAATTCGATTGCACAAACATCAACCAAAAACTACCAAGAAGCCTCTTCAAATCATGAAAAAGCTGCCTTTGGTACAAAATACGGCCATTAGAGATGGAAAACAGGTGCATTCATGGCGGATTATCACTATTCTGCTTCGGTTGCCAGCCAACACTAAAAATTGAAAATGGCATGGCGTAACGAAATAAATACAGCTTTCGTCAGGTTTTGGCTACGCACTGCGGCCTGCTCAGGATGAGCCCAACACCGACAGAGACAACAGAGACGTAAGGACAGACCCATGGATTTGAAACAAGACGGTGAGGAGCTGAAGCGCGGCCTTAAAAACCGCCACATTCAGTTGATTGCTTTGGGCGGCGCCATCGGCACCGGCCTCTTTCTGGGCATTGCCCAAACCATCAAGATGGCAGGCCCCTCGGTCCTGCTGGGTTATGCCATTGGCGGCTTTATCGCCTTCCTGATCATGCGCCAGCTCGGTGAAATGGTGGTGGAAGAGCCGGTAGCCGGTTCATTCAGCCACTTTGCCTACAAATACTGGGGCGAGTTTGCCGGTTTTGCGTCCGGTTGGAACTACTGGGTGCTCTACGTGCTGGTGAGCATGGCCGAGCTGACCGCGGTGGGTATCTACGTCCAATACTGGTGGCCCGAGATCCCGACCTGGATGTCGGCAGCCTTCTTCTTCGTGCTGATCAACACCATCAACCTTTCCAACGTCAAAGCGTTTGGCGAGATGGAGTTCTGGTTCGCCATCATCAAGGTGGTCGCCATCATCGGCATGATCGGCTTTGGCGGCTATCTGCTCCTCTCCGGTGCCGGCGGCCCCGAGGCAAGCGTCACCAACCTGTGGGCTCAGGGCGGCTTCTTCCCCAACGGCATCAGCGGTCTGGTGATGGCGATGGCGGTGATCATGTTCTCCTTTGGCGGTCTGGAGCTGGTGGGCATTACCGCCGCCGAAGCGGACAACCCCGAGAAGAGCATTCCCAAGGCCACCAATCAGGTGATCTACCGCATCCTCATCTTCTACATCGGCGCCCTGGCTATCCTGATGTCCCTCTACCCCTGGGGTAAAGTGGTGGAAGGCGGCAGCCCGTTCGTGATGATTTTCCACGCTCTGGACAGCAATCTGGTCGCCACCGTACTCAACATCGTGGTGCTGACGGCGGCCCTGTCGGTCTACAACAGCTGCGTCTACTGCAACAGCCGGATGCTGTTCGGTCTGGCCAAACAGGGCAACGGCCCGAAAGCCCTGCTCAAGACCAACAAGAGCGGCGTGCCGCTGGTTGCCCTCTCGGTCTCGGCCATCGCCACCCTGCTCTGCGTGCTGATCAACTACCTGATGCCGGGCAAGGCGTTCGGCCTGCTGATGGCGCTGGTGGTCTCCGCACTGGTGATCAACTGGGCGATGATCAGCCTCGCGCACCTCAAGTTCCGCAAGGCCAAGGTCGCAGAGGGTGTCCAGCCCAAGTTCAAGGCGTTCTGGTACCCCTTCGGCAACTATCTCTGCCTCGCGTTCATGGCTGGCATCCTGGTGATCATGTATATGACCCCCGATTTCCGCATCTCGGTCGAACTGATCCCGGCATGGCTGGTGGTACTGGGCATTGGCTTTGTCATCAAGCGCAAGGGACAGGCCCAAAGCAAGGTTGCAGCCAATCTGGGTTAATAACCGCAGCTGAGAAAAACAATGCAAAACGCCGATCGGATGATCGGCGTTTTTTTATTGCGCGCAGCGCAACTGACCGCACTACTAGCAGCCATAGCCCTCAGGAAGGCAGCTCTTGCCTTTGATCTTGCCGATGCTCCGGGCTGTTGATGCAACACTCATCGCGGAAAAAGGCGATGATCTCCTCCAGCACCGCGTATTGAGAGACGCAAAGCAGGGTGCGACTCTCCCGGTTTTGCTTCACCAGCCCCACCGAGACCAGCGCCGCGATATGGTGGCTGAGGGTGGAAGCGGGGATCACCAGCTGCTTTTGCAGCTCCCCCACCGGCAACCCCTGCTCTCCCGCCTTGACCAGATGCTTGAAGATAAACAGCCGGGTCGGATGACCCAGCTCTTTCAATGCCTTGGCGACCTCTTCCAGTTGCATCTCTGCGCCCTCCACAAATTTGATATTTCGATAATACCAGAAATATCTTGACCGGCCATTCATTTCGATTATTTTGGAAATATAGAAACCAGGTGAGGATACGACAATGAATGAGTGGTTAACCATGCTGACCGATGCAGCCCAGATGTTCCTGTTTCTGGCTGTCGAGCTGTCGGTGCTGTTTCTGGTCATTAGCGCCGGGGTCAGCCTGATCCGCCAGAAGATCCCCGACGAGAAGATCCAGCGGATGCTGGGGGCCCGCCACGGCAAGGGCTATCTGCTCTCTGCCCTGCTCGGCGCCGTCACCCCCTTTTGCAGTTGTTCCACCATCCCCATGCTGAGAGGGCTGCTCTCGGCCAAGGCTGGCTTTGGCCCCACCCTCACCTTCCTGTTTATTTCGCCACTGCTGAACCCCATCATCGTCGGCTTGATGTGGGCCACCTTTGGCTGGAAAGTGACCCTGCTCTACGCCGTGATCGCCGCCAGCGTCTCCGTCATGGCGAGCATGCTGCTCGACAGATTGGGGTTCGAGCGCCATGTCATTGAGCCCAAAGAGGCCACCCCCTCTTGCGGTAGCGGCTGTGGCCCGTCGACCCGCGCCAACACTCAAGCACATTGCAGTGACAACCAACGCGGCGCCATTCGCGCAATCAAACCCCTCAACGGGTCAGCGTGTTGCCCGGCTCCGCAACCAGAGATGGCAGAACAGGCCACCCTCTCCTGCTGCGGCGATGGCACGGCAACCCTGACCAGAGCACCACAGCTCCCCACCGCATGGGTCAAAGCTCGCATTGATGCCTGGCAGCAGTTCAAAGCGGTATTGCCCTTCCTGCTGCTGGGGGGGCTCATCGGTTCGTTTATTTACGGTTTTATTCCGGCCGAGTGGATCGCCGCCCATGCCGGCGCCGACAACCCGCTGGCCATTCCATTCAGCGCCATCGTCGGGATCCCGCTCTACATCCGTGCCGAGGCCGTGATCCCGCTGGCGTCGGTACTGCTGGGCAAAGGGATGGGGATGGGCGCCGTCATGGCGCTGATCATCGGCAGTGCCGGCGCCAGCCTGACCGAGGTGATCCTGCTCAAATCCATGTTCAGAACCCCGATGATTGCGGCCTTCCTTACCGTGATACTCGGCATGGCGATCCTGATGGGCTACCTGACGCAACTGCTGTTTTAAGTCGCCCATCTTTAAACAGGCAAAATGCCAAAGCAGCCGAGTGTGAAACCATCAGGCTTCCCATAGACAAAACGCCGATCAACAGATCGGCGTTCCTTTGGTCTGCTCCTCATCTCAGTGGTCGACCTCACAATTAAGGGCTACACCAACCGCCTGCAACTCGAAGTGAAACTAGCAGAGCTGCCGGAATAAATCTGTGTGGATCAAATGTGGATACTGAAGAAAAATAAAAAGGCCACTATTTCTAGTGGCCTTTCGTAACTCTTTGATTTTAATGGTGCCGAGGCCGGAATCGAACCGGCACGACGCGAACGTCGAGGGATTTTAAATCTGATTGAGCCCTATGAAAAAACAAGCACTTACATAAAAATCAAAGAGTTAGTGAACCAGTGACGACCAAAAATGACCACCCATTTAAAATTTTGTCGCCACTTTGTCGCCATTCTGATGCCATCCAACAATCTCCTTCCAAAGCCAACGGAACACTCAGCTACTGATCCCATACAACGAACACAGCTTCTCAAAGTTAACACCAAATTGTTGCTGCAGAGCCGCCCCCCTCTTGTTAAAGAGGATCCTCAACAACCCCATCCTTACACCTGAGTCTCCCAAGTGAACGGCTCTGTGGCAACACGGGCACAATGAAACAATATTAACTAGGCCATCCAAATTCAACTGAAATGACAATTGCTGCGACATTGGTATTAAGTGATGAGCCTCCATGAAATTTCGCCCCGTTACAGGAGAAAGAAACGTTTGATGTTGCGGATCTACCTCACAAGTGAAATTACTTTTTTCGATAGCTTGTTTAGCAAGAGCAGGATCTCTCGGATAGGCAGTACGAATCTGCTGCACAGGGATTCCAGCTTGGGATTCTAGCAGATTTTGTAGATATGTAGAGTCTTCAGAGTCCTGAGAAGAAATAACTGATTTTATTTCAGATGCATGATTTAATTCATTCCAAAATCTATTCCAATCAGCAGAAGATATAAATCCGACCGTAGGATATGTATCGTTGGCCCTGCAAAATATCACAAAATAATCATCTTCCTTCCCTAAAAACCCTATACCTCCTTGCATATAGAGACGAATTTCGTTCTTGTCTACCTTAGGGTAAACAATAGAGACGTTTATAACGGAAGAGCTTAAAGGAACAGTTGACTTAAAAAATAAAAAATATTTCTGTGAGGGGCGACGATCGTTAGCTCCCCCACGTCGTGCGATTGAATTCAAAGATATCTTCTGAGACAGTACAGATATTTCATCAACATCCAGCGTAACACTTCTATCACCAGTTGCTTCTCGCTTAGTAACAACTGAGTAGGCCCCAGAAGTGGCCCCCAGAAGTTGGAGTTCTTTTGCATTCATCATGGTCATAACGTCATTACCCCACCTCGGCATACATTCAAGCCGAAGCCTGTATCAATGCCCTGTCATATAGGAAACGCAAGCACCCGAATTACAGGGTGACTCTGATCATTTAAAAATAAATAATTATCTTTGTAGCCAATCCTTCAGATTAAATTCAGCATCGAAAGAGGGTTCAATCGTATCGCATCTTCTAGGTAATCGGGAGCAAAATGTGCGTATCGCATGGTCATGGCGATGGTGGAGTGGCCGAGGATTTTCTGCAGCACCAGGATGTTGCCGCCATTCATCATAAAGTGGCTGGCGAAAGTGTGACGTAATACATGGGTATTCTGCCCAGGTGGCAGTTCCAGCCCTGCCCGTTCGACCCCCATCTCGAAGGCTCGATAACAGTCACCGAACAGACGGCCGCGCCTTCTGGGCAACTGGGCATAGAGCTCGGGGCTGATGGGTACGCTGCGGCTTTTCTTGCTCTTGGTACGGGTGAAAGTGATGCGGTTGGGGGATACCTGAGACTGGGTTAACTCCTCCACCTCCGACCAACGGGCGCCTGTAGCCAGGCAGAGTTTCACCACCAACAGCAAATCAGGGTTTTGACTCTCGGCACAAGCGGCCAACAGGCGCTTGAGTTCGTCAGGATAGAGAAAGGCGAGTTCGGCCTCGGCCACCTTGTAGGCCCGCAGACCATCCAGGGGGTTTTCCCCCTGCCACTCCCCTAGCCTTTTCAGTTCGTTGAAGACCGCTCGCAGGTAGGCATGTTCGCGGTTTACCGTATTGGGTGTGACACCCTGCTTCTCTTGGTTGATGGCGCGTCGGTCGGTGATATCACCCGAAAGACGAGCTTCACGGTAGGCAGCAAAATCGCGAGCTGTGAAGTTCACAGCCAGCGGGTCTCCCAGGGAATGGCAAACCGTCAGCAGCTTGGACTTACGGGCCTCGCCATCACGCAGGCTCTGACCATGGCGACCAAACCAGAGCTCAACCAAATCAGAGAGATGCCGGCCATCGGTCGGAGCCCTCTGCCCTTCCAGCCAGGGTTTGCCCTTGTCCGGATCCAGCATAAAGCGCTCAAACGCCAACGCCTCGCCCTTGGTAGCGAATCGCTTACGCTTGCGGGGACCTTCTCGGCCTTGGGGATAGACTTCGGCAAGCCAGAGCTTGGGTTTGCCGTCATCCAGTTTGCGAACGGTCATGTGAGCAGACCTACACCCAATCCAATTATTTGCCCCAACACCGAACGACCGACTTCCCGTGAGTCCGCCTTGACGGCCTCGACCAATCGCTCTCCCAAGCTCCCTTGCAAGCTATCAGGGGTGGCCTTGAGCACCTCCAACCCTTTGGCTGTCAACACAGCATTGTTGATACCGTCATAAGCCACTGGTGTGCCGTGGATATATCCAGCATCAACCAGCCATCTCAGGCTGTCGAACGCAAATTCCTTGCGCTTAAAATAGGGGTCTTTGAGGTATGGGTCTTCAGCAAACAGATGCCCTTCCGCCTCGGGTGAACGACCGTCAATGTGCTCACCATCTTCGGTGACGATGAACTTGCTGGAGGCCAGATACTGGCGCACCGGAAACAGGCTATACAGATCAGCCAGTGCCAGCACCACAATGGTATCGAACCGTTCAATATTGGAGACCATATGAATCCTTCATTAAAAGAGTCATTTGCCGATCATCAGCGCAGATACGAACTGACCGACATCATGAAGAGGCACATCATGTCGCAACTCAACGGCACTGTGGACGCCGTGCGTGCACGTGCCTTTTGGCGCACCCATCTACCAAACCTCGCCGAAGCAGAAGGGACCGAACAATTGGCGGAAGCGCTCGCATCGGCACTCGAAGAGGTGCGCTGCAAACTCACTCCCCCTCTTGTCGGATGATGCGCTTCCCCAGTGTCTTTCCATGCAGCTGAAACCACGTATCCACCCACTCGGAAAGACTACGGATATTCAGCTCCATTAGGAGCAAGAATATTTCTCCAGCCAACATCTTACAATTGGTGGCGAAGCGCTTGCGGTTCCGAGGTCCGTCTCAACTATCAGAGTCATACATCAGCGATTTAGGAGAGCGGCTTGCTATCGTAGAATTTTCAGATGGTCATTCAATCTTTATATTTAGTATCTTCATAATTTTATTCACCTCTAATTCATCTAACTCTTTGAAATTATCATTAATATATTGGAGGCATGCTTTTCTATAATCAGATACTTTCATACCCTCTGGCGGAACTTTTACAGACTTTAGCACTTGATTTGCAATTGAGTCCAGAGTGTATTGGCCTGCAGCCTTTAGTAAGTAGGCTGACCCCATCTCTGGGGATGTAACCCTTTCTCTTGACCAAGTTAGATTCCTATATCTATCTTTTTCTTCAATTAATGTCCTTATACCCTTGAGTTCAGACATAATATAGTCTTCTCGACCAACAACTTCTGTCTCAACTTTAGCTATATGTTGAATCTTGTAGTGACTTAGAAATGGTGAGTAACCTTGAACTTTAGATGCAGCCAAAGTTGACAAGGTTTTTTCTTTTAACGCTTGTTGGAAATGCTGAATCTCAACATAATTTAGTGATCTGGGGTATTCGAGATGTTGGATATTACCAACATCAAACGAATATGGCGTATCCTTGTCCTTGATAATCACGACTGGCTTATCAAAAGTAAGGCGCATCCCAAGCTCAAACATCACATTGGGATTTCTAGAACTAACATCACAGATAACAATGTCGTTACTATAGATATTGGTCACTATATTGTTTTGAATGACATTGACTTCATCGGAGTCACTAACCATTTTAACTTTAAAGTCAGTGCCGATTAGTGCATCAGTGATTATTTTACGGACATGCAGCCAGTGTTCAACAGAGCCAACTTCATTGGCTGCAATCGGCATAATCAAACCACAGGTGATAGGTTGTGTGTTGGCCTCAACAACATCGGTCTGTGCTACTTCCTCTTGCGTATGTTGCTCAACCTTATCAGCATCAGTTTTTTTCCGTTCTGTCATATCCCATGCTACCTATTTTTATCGTGTCTCTTTGACCGGCGCTGTAGATTGCCGTGTCACCCATGTTTATTTGGAGGGCCTATGTCCCAGCTCAAAACCGTACGTAATCAGCAGGCCGAGAAATGCAGAGTCGGTTTGAACCACAAACTGTTCAGTGCCGCCTCGGACTATTTCTGCTCGCTCGACCATCCCGAATGGAACGCACTCTACAATGTGACCCCCGATGAGTACCATCACGACCTTATGATCATCCTCAAGAAATGGTGCGACCATGAGGAAAACAAGATGCTCGCTCGCTTTGACCGACGGGTGGTGAGCGGTGGTCCTCTTTAAAGGCCGAACTTAGCCAAAATCTCAGTAGCCCTTGCCTCACCCCACCCGAGAGGTTGCTTGATAACGACTCTGCCACCGTTGCCGATTTGTACTGCCAATTTGGCTAATATCTTGGCGTATCGAGATTCCCATCCCAATGCTTCCGCCTGTTGTTGCATGACATCAGGCATTAGTGTGATACCGCGTTGCTGGAACGCCTTGAGCAACTCTTTCGCCTTCGACTCATCAGTCGCACTGACAATGCGCGACGAAGCGTTATTTGATCTGGTCAACTCATTGACGACTTCCCGATTCAACACCGCATCACTGACCTTGCTATCCATCTCTCCTCCCGAGAAATAAAGATGTAAAAAGGGCGCATCAGCGCCCTTGTCGTTTACGGAAAATTCGGTGTTCGACCATCACACCGATGATCTGGATGTGCTGCCGATCGGAGTGCATGGTGGGGTAATCGTCGTTGAGGGGAACCAGTTCAAACACCTCTTGTCCGTTCTCGTCGATGCCACGGGGCCGGTACTTTTTGAACGTAGCCTCGTTGCTGCCGTTCTTGGCGACGACGTAATCCCCGGGTTGCGGAGCTTCGTCGGGATCAACGATGATCAGATCCCCCTCTTTGAACTGCGGCAACATGGAGTCACCACGCAACCAAAGACCAAAGCCAAAGGGGCCGATCTCACCGCTTGCAGATACGAACTCAACATTGCCATCGAAGGTAGTGGCCTGCTCACACATCTCGCGCCAGTTGCCCGCTTGGACATAGCTTAGTATCGGGATCCGTTTGCCAGGCAGCATTACCGCCGGTTTGACGTTGTGATAACCAGGAATAGGCTGTTCTTCAGCTAGCTCAGGTGTATCCCCACTCCCTGTCAAAAGCCAGTCAACAGTTACCCCCAGCGCTTCGGCCAAATCGTTCAGATAACGGCCTTTAGGCTGGTTCAGGCCAGATTCCCACTTACTGATTGAAACGCGGGTAATCCCGATTCGCTTAGCAAGTTCGTCTTGGCTCATTTTCTGCGCGCGTCTGCGTGCAGATATCCGGTCATTGATAGTTTCCATAAACCTAAGTTACCACCCCGCACCGTAACTAAAGCAACGAAAGCGCTTGATCTCGAGCCGACCCTTAAGTTACATTCGCCTAACCCCGACACTTATGGAACGAAAAGAGAGGTGAGTAATGCAAAAATCTGAAGTGATAGAGCACTTCGGCACGGTAACAGCAACCGCGAAAGCACTGGGAATTTCACATGTAGCTGTCAGCAAGTGGGCTGAAAAAATCCCGAAGAGCCGAGCCTACCAAATCGAAGTACTGACTGGCGGCAAATTGAAAGCCGAACAGACTCAAACTGCGCAAGGAAGAGCGTAACTTAAGCAACAGGAGGCACTCATGATCATAGCCCCTATCCACATAGACACCCCGGTTTGCACGGTCGAGAGCTTCTCCGAACGGACCGGTTTGACCCAGCGCACGATCGAGAACTACGTGCGGGCTGGGCGCATTCCAATCATGCCCAAGCAGGGCCGTGCTGAAAAAGTGCTGATCAACCTGGTGCTCTACACCCAGCAAGCCATGAATCAGCCGGGTCTGGAACCCATCTCGAAACCTGTACGCACACCCAGAGTGTCGCGCAAGCAGCGGGATGAAGACCATGTTTGAACAAACTTGCAGCAAACATCCGCACTGGGTCAGTGCCTGCCAGCGCTTTACGGCGAACCACAACGTGGCCGAACTCGCCAACAAGGCAGGCATTAACCCGCAGACCCTGCGCAACAAGTTAAACCCCGACCAGCCCCACGAGCTGACCGTAGTCGAGCTGATTGCCATCACCCAAGCGAGTGAGGGGGATGAAACCCTCTTCGATGGCGCCCTGTTCTGCTGTGGCCTGACTGCCATTGCCATCCCCGATCGGGAGAAGGGCCCAAGCCTGGCCCATCAGGTGATTGACACCACAGCCAAGGTGGCAGGTCTCGGCGCGCAGGCGCTGACAGTGGTGGAGAGCGGCCGCGTCACCAAGGGGCAGCGCAATGCACTGGTCGGTGCGGCGACAGCGGCCATGGGCAACCTCGCCCTGCTGATCACCGAGATCGAGCACAAATACCAAGCCATTCCCTCTCTGTCTTGTGCGCTGGATATGGCGCGCATGGCTGTCGGAGCTTAGGAGAACCCATGAGACTGATTTGCCCCCACTGTGGTGCCCGCGCCAGCACTCGCACATCCATCCGGATGAGCCCGCTTTGCGGCATCGCCACTTATCAATGCAGCAATGTGGATTGCGGCCACACCTTCAAGGCGGGGTTCGAAATCATCGCAACCATCAGCCCTAGTGCCATGCCCAATCCGGCCATTGTGCTGCCCATTGTCCCGCGCAGGATGAAAGAGGTGGCCCAGTGACCCCCTCACTGGCCGCCAGATTCTGCGCACAGGTGAAGGAGAAACCAGCATGCAACACACCCAACCAGAGCCCCGCAACATCGCCGGTCTGACCGCCGAGGAGCAGGTGCTGATGAATACCGCAGGTATTGCGCTGTTGCGGGAGCACCTCAACCGGGCGGGTTCAAACCTCGACGGTGATTGGCTTAATGCGCCCAAGACCAAACGAGTCGCCATTTGCACCATCGCCCGCCAGCCGTGGGATTCGCTGATGATGGCGACCCTTTCTGCCCTGCCCTATCAGCAGCGTGAGGCGATCCGCCTTGCGGTGATTGCGCTGGATTATCAGTCGCTGTTTCACAGCGGGTGTGATCCGAAGGTGTGGCACCCATCGGTGAAGGTGATGCCGGCAGAACTGGCCGAGCGGAAGAAGAGAGAACAGGCCAAACGCCAGCAACTGGATCATGCGGTGCATGTCGCTGGCCAGATTGGCGAAAAAGGCCCGAGAGCAATCGGGCACTAAAAAGCCCGCTTAACGGAGCTGCAACTCCAAGCGGGCCTTTATCAACAACGTATGAGGAAGTCGACATGGCAACTTTAGCGATCCCCTGCGCACTGCGCAACCTTCGCATCCAGCAACGCAAGCTGACGGGCCGCTATGGCGCCCGTCTTAGCCAGCACCCGGACGGTGTAGCGCTGCTCGAGCGATCCACCGCCCTGGCTTGGGCTTCTCTGTTCAGCTGCATCAACCCCTGCACACCTCAACAAGGAGCCTGACCATGACCGCACAACCAACCCAAATCAATCTGCTCAACCACCATGCCGCCAAACGCCTGCGCCAGTTGCGGGAACAGCTGAAATTGAGCCGCCCGAAGTTTGCCGATCTGCTGGGTATTCCGCCCACCACGCTCAAGAACTACGAGCTGGGATACCGCGAGATTGGCGGCGGTTTGTTCCTGCTGATTGCCAACCACCCGGAGCTGAAACGGCACATCGACTGGCTGCTGACCGGCATCGCTACGCCAGAGGTGCAGGTATGAACAAGCTATTCCACCCCGTATCAGAGCAAGAGGCGCTGGCAGAGTTGCCGCGCCTTCAGCAACGGCTGACCGCCAAAGCTCGCCCTGCTTCTTTTACCTATCGGGGGTCAGAGGGCAAATCCCTGTTAATCCAGGCGCAGCAGTCATTGCGCTGGCACCAGTTGTTTCACCACCTCAACCGGAGGGCCCGCCCATGAGTGATGCCATCAAGATTGCCAGCCAGGCGCCCAAGGTGATCGAGGGTCTGCTGGCCGAGATGTTTGCCGCACGCGCCGAGGATAACCGCATCGCCCTGGGCGCACTCTACTCGGGGGATGAATACATCCAGGTGCAACTGGTGGTGACCAGCAAGCCTGCGGATCTGCTCGATGACGATTTGGTGATGGGGGATGAGGCATGAGTACCACGCTGTTCACCCTGGCCAGCCTGAAAGAGTGGCTGGCCCAGAACGAATCGAAACTGCTGCCGACCGCCCCGCTCTGCTGTGGTGGTGAACTCGGTATCTCAATCCGCATCGAGGCGGGCCATATCACGATCGATGAACCGGACTTTCAAGCAATAGATGAGGCATGCGATGAGCAACTTCGAACTGTTTGAGCTGGACGCCCAACAACATCAGTGCGAGGCCGGCCCTGCACATATGCAACCCACCACACCGGTCAGCCAGCTGACCACCCACTGGTTTGCCGCCCGCGCCGAGTTTATCGCTGCGGGCAGCGATGCCAGAGGCACCCGGGATCAGGTGGCCGAGCTGCTGGCGCTGGGCGCAATGCGCACCGTCTACTGGTTGGCCGCTGCCAATCAAGAGTTGGCACTAGCCCGGGAAATTGCCGAGTGGTGGGCCGAGTGCGCACCACTGCATGGACAGGGGGAGATCATCAAATGAGCCATGGACTGCAATGGGAGCTCACGCTCCTGCAAGATCGCTGGCAAGCCACCTACCGGGAAGACGAGGCACGGCTGCGCCTTTATCAGCGAGAGCTGGCCCATGCGCGCCGGCTACCTGCCCGCCCCCACGCCAGCATCAAACAGTTGCTGCGCCAATGTGCGGCCGCCCGCCGATTAAAAGAGCATGCCCAAATGAGCGTTCGTGGCTGCCAATCCCACATCAAACAGCTATCCGGTTATCTCTCTGCATGACCAGCAAGACCAAACGCCTGCCGCTGTCGAAAAGAACACTGCGGCAGCGCATCGATACCCTTTGCAACTCTCTGCCCGGCGTCAACTTTGACGCCGCTTTTGCTGGTGACCGCGGCCAGTACGATCTGATCTGGGCCATGCAACTGCTCGATGGGCTCTCCACCGAGTTGACCAAGAACCTGTTCAAGCAGTACATCCGCCGCCGCAAGGATTGCAGCTTCACCCACTGCCGCTCCGCCAACATCTGGTTGAGGGAGCGAACCAAGTGGGTGCGGATGCAACTCCAGGCCATCCCGGTGGATCCAAAACAGATGCGCGATGACATCGGCCGCAAACAGATTGCCCACCAGTTCGCCAACCAGACCGCTGCCATTTACAAGAACATCGAACGAGGCATCAAAGAGGGTGCCGAACCTGATCTGCTGCAGACCTGGGAGCTGATGCGCCAGCCTGCCGACCAGTGGGGGTTTATCGGCGAGCTGCCGAAGTTCAAAACCGACGAGGTGCGGGATAACTGGATCCTGAGCGTGATGGTGCGCCTGATCTCTGCCAAGTGGTGGGAGAAACGCGTCAACCGCTGCTGGGACAGGCTGCAAGAGCACGTCAATATCCTGCTCGGCAAAGTGCGCAAGGGCGTATCTGCTTATGTATCGAACGCCACCATGAAGGTGGTACGCGAACGCAAGCGGGCCATGATGCGCTGGCTGGCCGAGTCGGAAGTGGTGAACGAGCGTTATGACCTGGTCGTGTCGATGAAGGATTGCTGGGAGGCCAGCAACGCCAACCCGGTGAACCGCCGCAACGAAATGATGGTGCGGGCGCGAGGGTTCAATGACTATGCCGAGGAGCAGGGTCATGTGGGGGTCTTCTTCACCTGGACAGCCCCGAGCCGCTTTCATGCCTGGACACAAAAGCACAATGGCAAAGCGGTAGAGAACAAGCGATATCAAGGGGCCACGCCGCGGGAGACCTGCGCCTATCTGGCCAAGCTATGGAGCCGCACCAGAGCCGCCCTCAAACGGTGGAACGCGCCCGTTTATGGATTTCGCGTTTGCGAGGCTCACCACGACGGCACCCCGCACTGGCATCTGCTGCTATTTATGCGCCCGGAAGATCGCAACCGGGTGATCGGTATTCTACAACGCTATGCCCTGACCGATGACCACGAAGAGCTGGTACGGGATATCAAGGGCACCCCACCCTTTACCGACTTTACTCCCCGCTTTGACTGGAAAGAGATAGACCCGGCCAAGGGGGATGCCGCCGGCTATCTCGCCAAATACATTGCCAAGAACATCGACGGCGCCTACCTGGACGACGACGACGAGGCTGGCACCGCCGCCGATGAGGGTGCCCTGCATGCCGTAGCTTGGGCCAGTTGGTGGGGCATTCGCACCTTCCAGCAGATCGGAGGTGCTCCAGTCGGGGTATGGCGTGAACTGCGCCGCATCAGCAACGCCAAGAAGAATGCCGATCTGGTGGGCCCACCCAAGCCCGTGCTGCAAGACCCGCGCTTTGAGGCGGCTCGCTTTGCCGCAGATAACGGCATCTTTCGCTGCTACCTGCACGCCATGGGCGGTGCACTGGCGACCCGCGCCGAACACCCCATCAAGCTGGCCCACCTTATTGAGGAGCAGGCCAACAGCTATGGCGAAGACATCAAGCGCCTGATGGGCATTACCTCCGCTCGCCTTGGCATCAAGACCCGCCTGCAAGGATGGGAAGTGATGCCTGCAGGTACCTATGTTGCCAATAGAGCCGCCGAGATTGCAGCGAGGGGGGTTGGGGTTAAGACGGGCGACAGCCCGGCACCTTGGAGCTCTGACAATAACTGTACGCTACCGGATCCTGATGCCTTCACAGACCAGATCATGAGGGAACAATGGGGGTTATCGCCCTTCTCCATCGACCGTTTGGAGGCTGGGGCCAGTGTCAGGGCAGACGGTTTCACCCTCTGGCTTGAGAACGGCCAGCTGCAGTCGTGCATATCGCTCCCAATCGAGCTGGATTGGCAACTGGAGGGACCACAGTCTAGCGAACAGGACCAGCTTGATGAATACGCGGTACCAGAGGGGGATGAGGACTGGCCGATGCTGGTTGAGCTCTGCGGCAAGGTCTACCAGGCACAAGGCCACATCGGGGCACACCGCTGGATAGAGATGCTTCCGGAGCCCTATCAGTCGGAGATGTGGAGAGTACTGGAGGGGCTGGATGCACCCCAATGGTTGCAAGAGCAGGACAACTACAGCGAAGAATGGGTATGAACAACACAAAGACCGTTAGCCGCGAAGAGTACCGCCGCTTGGATAATCGGGTGACCGGTATTCTCCAACAGCGCTGGCCAGCCAACGAGATCAGCCAGTAGGTGGTGCTGCTCCAGGGCAAACAGCAGGTCGTGGCCTACGCCATCCTGCGCCGCCGCCATCCGCGCCCCGCATCGTTGGCCCTGCCGGCCATCGCCGACGAGGTGCCGACCCCGTATCAGGCCAGAGCCAACCGCCCCACCGTGCCGCAGCTCTCAACGGATGGCTGCCCTGTTGGCCGTAGCCATATCGTGAAAGGGCTCCCCCAGTGACCATCGACCAAAACGGCACCATCAGCTGCACCATCACCGGCCGCACCTTCTGGATTGCGCCAGGCAGTTCCACTGACCGCACTAACCCGAGGACAGCCGAACAGCTCAACCCAAGGTACAATCCAGCACTGCACCAGGCATGTGGTTGATCACTACACTAACCATTGTGCCGTAAATACAAAGCTCAACCTTGAGCTTAAATGCTCGACGTTTGGAATCACTATTCCACCATTTATTTCATGCGATTGAATAATACATTACTGGTCTGTTTTTGTGGTTAGTAAATAGTGTTTACTACCGATTGAAATGACCATCTCCTTACCAGACGAGGTAAATTCGAAAGAATAAACATGAAGAGGCTCAATGTTTAAATCAACCTTATCTATTATTACCTTCTTGCAAAAGTCAAAGAATATAACTTGACTTTCCGATGTTGAAACAGCAAATGCCTTTGAGTTTGGTAGAAAACGGACATGATGCATATGATTACAGATTTTTTCATGCTCAAACTCAAAAAATTCTTTTTTATTTATACATTCATTAATCTTAAATGTATAAAGCATCTTATAGGTCTCAGCACACCATAAATTAACCTTACCAGATTCATGGCTAGAAACAATATATTTACCATCATGAGAGAAATCTACACAATATGTGTAAGTGAAGCAGCTGTTATCTTTATTAGCAAACAAGCATTTTTTTTGCTCTACATCAATAATGCCAAACACACTTGCAGAGCCACCAAATGCGAAAATATTTTTATCTTTTTTCGAGAAACAAGATGTCATGATTGTCAATTTTGATGCTGCATACTTCAGTGACTCTGAATCCTTAAACATCAGACTGAGAACTTCTTCACCAAGGTCCATCTCAAAATTCAGACCCCTATTAATGTCTATGAATTTTAACTTGTCAGATGCCCCCCCCAATATTGCGACATCATCGTCATTAATAGAAACTGCAAACAGTGCTTCCTCAAACTTATATGAAATAAATTTATTACTAGTCAGATTAATATATCCAAAGCATCCAGAGTCACTGACAAAAGCAAGAGCGTGGCTATTGGATGCAATTTTTTCAACACTTCTAAAACCTTCATCAGGATGTATTTTTATCGATTTTGAAATCGTTCCACCCTCGCCAAATAAATATATTTCATTCGAATCACCCACTATATAAAAAACACCATCAATGTAAGTTGCCGAGTATGAAACATCAAATTTATTTCTAGTTATTCGCTTTAATTGGTTTGGGATGGAGATGTTATCAAATGTAAATCCACCATCACTTTCTAATAACGAGCTATATTCCCATGGGATCTGGGAAAAATCCGTTAACTTCATAACACTGTCCCTAGTTTTAGAAAAAACATCACTTATTGATAACCCATATTTTTTAATGTTATTAATCAAATGATAAGTATAGATGCTATTATTACCTTTCCCATCCTTGGCAGTATTTCCTGATGATGTAGAGAATGCAATCAATGTATTGTTATTTGCTTTATTTTTTTTTGGAATAGGTGACACTGCACAAACAGGATTATTTCTACATGCATCAACCACTATTAACTTAAAACCTGATTTATTTTTTTCAAAAAAATCATTCTGAATTTTGTCTATTGTCAATGACGATTCCAAGTTAAATGAAACCTTGTAGTCGATTGAAAACAAATAGTTGGTATCTCTATCTTCAATTGCGTGACCGGCGAAGAAAAAAATAATATCATCCCCCTCGCAAACAGTATCAACAAAGTCACTAAAAGCACGAATAAAATCATTCTCACTCAGGTCGCCATAATAAAACACATCAAAACCTTTATATGATAGAATATCTTTTATAGCTTTAGCGTCATTTATAGCATTGCTTAGTTTATCTTTATTATCCTGGTAGGAGTCATTACCAATAACGAATGCTTTTTTCAAATGAACCTCTCAATTTATAAATATATTTATGGCACGTTAGCGCCATTCTTTACTAAAATCGATATC
This sequence comes from Aeromonas sp. 159, assembly GCF_963862045.1. Lineage (NCBI taxonomy): Bacteria > Pseudomonadati > Pseudomonadota > Gammaproteobacteria > Aeromonadales > Aeromonadaceae > Aeromonas > Aeromonas sp. 159. Next base: position 49,126 of record NZ_CAWLMI010000025.1, read on the forward strand.
GAAGGACGTTGCCATAGTGAAAGAGCCAAGCTGACAGTAAGTTATAAACCGCCGTACAGAAGTTCGCACATTACTTCACTTCGAGCCGACTAAGATGTCATCAGTTACACCCATAAATAGCTAAAAAAATCAAACCACGTTGATTTTCATTGTATTATCCCATTTACCTAAACTTGGGGATTGGCCGAAAAAACAGCCTCATTGTGATTGGGGAGCCTAGCCCCCCCCCCTACCAATCATACCTACGACTAACGCAGAAATTTTGACACTCATAGAGGCTATACAAGAGCAGTACCCCTCTATTCAGCCATAACTATTTAGCATTAGCAATGCTGCGTCACAAAAAACCATTCTTAAACACTTTCATTACACAACAAATTACGCCCAATCCAATTAACCAATGCAATTCTAATGTATTTATTAAAGTTAATGTAGTCCGCATTTTTTTCTTTAAATGAAAATGAGACCTCACGTTGCAAGTTGATATTGAATTCATCAAATGCAAACTTTCCACTGTGGAAATGGCTTGACCTGACCGTATAAAAATAATCTGACAATTTTTTATCGAAACCTTCGTTGGAATATTTCATCAAAAAATCAGAAAAACTTAATTTTTCAGACTTGGCAAGCGCCTCTATGGCACAAACTTTGTAGGACTCATCCCGAGTAGCAATACCATTACCAGAAGTTAAAGATATATTGTACATTCTGCAACATGCATCGAAAGCTTGTCTCTCATCTTCACCCAATCTAGCAATTCCTATGAAGTATTTTCTAATATCACTCGGTATTTTGATCTCTTCACCTGGATAATGTGGCATATAATCAATAGGTATGTGCATGGGCCTTTCTTTACTTGTTTCTTTATTTTTCTTTATTTTATGCTTAGAAAATAAATCATCAAGAAAATCGTTATTGGAGTACGTATCGTATATCATTGAGTCAAAAAAAACATACCCCCCATCAGGCTTTTCCATGGCAAATTCTAGAGACATTTTCCCAGAACTAAACGAGTTTACATGCTCTGTATCTAACATTGACTTAAGCCCATAATGATTATCCTTAACCATTAATTTTAACTCATAGTCAATATAGCCAGTTCTATATCTATTTATATCAAAACCGCCTTGAGCGTTCTTGGTTGTGAAAATACGAAACTCTGATGTAATCATCTCAAAGCCAACATCTAATAAAACAGACAAATAAGCATTAACATCTAATGTAAAATTATAAGCCAAACTTCTTGCATGTTCTATATTAACAGCATGCACTTCAATATCATACATCACGACTTGTTCCGTAAATGGTTCCTCCTTGCTTGTCCATATATACGGCTTAATCAAAAACTTATACTTGCCATTTATAAGAAATTCACCTCTAATAGGATGTGAATTAAAAATCTTATTATATGTCCTTACCGTATAAAGTTTTAGCTCTTCATTTATTTGACCTCTTAAAACTTGATCCATAAACTCCAAGACAAAATACTTCAAATGAATTTCATTTATATCAATTTCTGACTTTAATACATCAACCTTTATTGACACCATCTCCTTATCCGTAAATTTGAATTCAACATCCAATATAGTCAAACTACCTAACATGTCTTTTTCAACAGAAAATCTGATACATCGCCCTTTAATTTTCGAGTCCTCACTGAGGCTTGAATGTTTAATTTCCTTACAGAACTCCCCCATACAAGATTGAATTCTAGTTAACGTGTCGTGTTTTAACTTATAAATTTTATTGTGTGTATATGTAATCATTTTTACCATAATCCTGCTTTAGTTAAAAATAATATAAAACTTATATTTATTCGTGCATATCCAGCATAAATTATTATTGCGTATATTAATTGAATTTTAATACCTATTCTGCATAATCCATGCGCCGAATATTACTACATACCCTAATGGCTCCGCAACGCATCAATAAGCACTCTAACGAACCCCACTATCATTAATGGGCTACCGCACGGGATTTCAGTTCCTAGCGTGTTGCTTTTACCTGTTTGAAAATAGAACAATCATCAGGCACATTGGCTGCCTTTGGAGTGAGCGGGTTCGAATGGGCAATAGGCAACTATAGTTACACAACTGAACAATACCCCCCCTTCGGGCCTGAAAGGATCTGACAGATAATGAAGGATCGCATAAAGGATCCTGCATCCCGCGCGCGGCCAATGCTGGCGAAGGGTGCCATTCCCCTCCACCTGCCGTTCACCCGCATGATTTTCAACACATAAAGCGCGCAGGCGAGGCGGGGTCCCGATTGCGCGCGCTGGGTGTTGAGGGGCCTTTCGAGGCTCCGCTCAATGCTCGCAGGTGCGCGTGAAGGATCTCGGGAGTGTGATGGACGAAGGGTTGGCCGACGCTGGCCTGTAGCGCGACTGGTACGCTCTGGCAGGATGGGAGCTCAGCCAAAACAAAGCCCCCTGGATAGGGGGCTTTGAATTAAATCATGGAGGAATTTGGAGGAATTCCAATTTGAAGATAGCCAAGGTTTTCAGCTTTGCACTGTCAGATCTGACAGTCGATAAGAAGTGAATCGGATGATCTCCTCCCCTGCCCACTCGTTGAACTGCGCAAAGTTCGCCTTCATGCTGTCGATCTCGTTGACGTCAAACACCTGGGCCGCTTTGGTCACATCCCCAAACCCGCCCGTATTGTTCGGCACCACCCCCATCAGCTGCGGCGGCACCCGGTGGGCCGCCAGCTGGTCATCCCGGCTCACCCCCTTGATAGACAGGAAATCATCCTTGGCCGCAATCTCGGCCACCGGGATCAGCTTCACCGAATCAGCCTTGCCACCCGGGGTGTAGAGCAGCAGGTTACGGAAGTTGCCCGGCCCCTTGCTGTTTTGCAGCGCCGTCTTGAGCGCGGTGATGTCGCCCTCGTTCTGCAGAGCATCGCTGATGTGCAGAATGAACCCCGCATGGCTGCCGTTCTCGTAGTAGCGACGGCGAAACAGGGTGGCCGACTCGTTGAGCAGTGCCGAGTTCAGGCTGGCCACATAGTCGGGGATGCCATAAATCTCCTGGTTAACGTCCGCCTCCATCACATGCCCCACATCACCGGCGGGCAACTCCACCTCATCCCCAGGCCTTGGCACCCACCAGTAGCGGTTAAGGTCGAGAGAGCGGCGGGTGTACTTTGCCGGCATCTGGTCATAGCGCAGCGTGCCACCCAGCCGGTTGCGCACCCGCTGCAGGTGAGCGTTGCCGAAGATCTCGTAATCCATCACCAGCCCGGTGAAGGTGGCCAGGCTCAGTTTGGGATGAGGGATGAAACAGCCGCGCAAGATATTGCGCTTCACCTGGATGGCCGAGGCGTGATGCACCGCTGCCCGATAGACCCGCGCCAGCCCGTGCAGGCTCAGGGGATGCTCATACCAGCGGCCGTTGTGCATCGACTCGAGGTAATCGAACACCTCCCGCTGGGACAACACCGGGATAGCCTCCCCAAACGTAAACGCCTGCACACCGGCAGGCGAGTTGATCTGCTCACTCATCAGTAAATCTCCATAAAGCCGTAATTGGTGCCGGTCTGCCCCTCAAGGGGCTCGTGTAACAGAGCTTGCATGGTTGCCCAGGCAATATCGGCGTGGCTAGTCTCATCAGATCTGCTGGCCTCGAAGGTGGGCAGCTTGCCGCTTTGGGTCACGGCGCGGCGGATGCTCATAAACGCCTGGGCCAAGTCGGTCCAGCCGCTGTCAAACTCCAGCCGCCCCTTGTTCATCACATCTTGCGCCTTCATCACCATCCGCATCTTCACGTTGGGGTTGTACTGGATGGCGGTGACTGCAGGGAAAAACTGCTTCACCAGCTGATAAACCCCCTCCCCGATCCCGGTGGTGTCGATGCCGATATAGGCCACGTTGTAGCGATCGCAGATGGCACGAATGGATTTGGCCTGGGCGTCAAAGTCCATCCCCTGCCAGCGGTGGCGCTCCAACACCCGAAACTTGCCACCCGGCACCAGTGGCGGGGCCAGCACCGCGCAGCCGGCGCTGTCACCTTTACCCCCCTTGGCCGGGTCATAGCCGATCCACACTGCCCGGTTGGCCAGCGGCCGCAAGGTGTGGGGCTTGTAGTCCTCCCACACCAGCCAGCTGTCGACCATGCAGCGCTGCAGCGTCGCCAACGGAAACAGGCTCTCGGTGTCATCTATGAACTCGCACATCAGCAGGTTGCGGTATTCATCCTCGGAATACTCACTGCGCAGCTGATCCAGGTCGAACAGGTTGCAACCGCCGCGCACCGCATCTTCCACCGTGACGATCTGCCGCCATTGCCCATCGGCGCACAACTTGCCGGCAGACAGGTTGGCGTGGCTCAGGTCAATCTCGACCCGGTCGGCCTTGGCCTTACCGCGGTTAAAGTTGGCGCCAGACCAGAATCCATAAGCGGGATGAGAAAGGCTGGAAGGGGTGGAGATGTAGGTCTGGCGCCACTTCTTGTGCATCGCCATACCGGACGCCACCTTGCGGAACTCCAGAAAGCCGTGGATCCAGAAGTACTCATCCATGTAGATGTTGCCGTGGTAGCTCTGGGCGGTGCGGGCGTTGGTACCGAGGAAGTAGAGATGTGCCCCGTTCGGCAGCACTATGGGGTCACCTTTCAGTTCAACCCCCTCCTCCTTGGCGAACTGGATGATGTACTGCTTGAACATATGGGCCTGCGCCTTGCTGGCTGACAGGAAAATCTGGTTGCGCCCGGTCACCAGGGCATCAATGAACGCCTCGAAGGCAAAGAAGTAAGTCGCCCCGATCTGGCGCGACTTGAGCAGGTCGCGGATCCGGTACTCCTGCCCGGCCTGATACCAGACCCGCTGGTAATCGAACATGGTCGACTCAAACCGCTCGATGAGCCGTTCTTGCTGCTCGGGCTCCACCACGTTGCGCTCGGGGGCCTTCTTCGGCCCCTTGTTGCGGTTGGCCACCTTGGGGTTGAGGTCGGCCTCGTTGCCGCCGTTGCTGTACTTGTTGACCCGGGCGATACGCTCAAGCTGGCGACCCAGCAGATCAATCTCCTTGAAGTCGCCGCCGCTCTTGGTCTCCTTCATCACCAACTGGATCATGCGCGCCTCGATGGCGCTATCCACCCGGTCTATCGGTTTGATGTCCTCCCAGCCGTCGCGTTTCTTCCAGGTCGAGACGGTACCCTCCGGCGTTTGCAGCAACTCGGCAATGGCACGCAGCGGGTACCCCTGAAAGAACAGGTACATGGCCTGCCGTCTGGGGTCGAGATGGGGAAAGATGATGGGTGCTGTTGTCATGGCACCAGTCTACCCAGCCGCTACTACCCCAAACGCCCCACTGCCAGTGTGTAGCGCCACCACACACTGGCCCCGGATTGCACGATCCCGCCGCTCACCCAGACCATAACCGCGACATCACTACCCAATTACCAAAGGGATCCCAGCACATGCCTAAGTCCAAATTCTTCCGTGTTGCGGTTGAGGGGGGCACCACCGACGGTCGCGCCATCACCCGCGAATGGATTGAGCAGATGGCCCAGCGCTACAACCAGGCCACCTATGGCGCACGGGTCAATATGGAGCATATCCGGGGCCTCGACCCCAACGGCTTGTTCAAGATGTACGGCGACATCACCGCCGCCAAGACCGAAGAGGTCACCATCGAGGGGGAACAGCGGCTGGCCCTGTTCGTCCAGATTGACCCGACGCCGGAGCTGATCGCGCTGAACAAGAAGCGCCAGAAGGTCTACACCTCCATCGAGATCCACCCCAACCTGAACGAAAAAGGGGCCTACATGATGGGGCTGGCCGTGACAGACAGCCCGGCAAGCCTTGGCACTGAAATGCTGCAGTTCTGCAGCAAAGCCGCGGTCAACCCGCTGGCCGACCGCAAATACCATCCGGAATGCCTGTTTACCGAAGCCCTCGAAACCGTCATCGAGTTTGAAGATGAGCAAGAGAAAGGCCCGGGTCTGCTGGAACGGTTCAGCGCCATTTTCACCAGTCACAAGCAGCAATCGACCGCCGATTTCAGCGAGGTGCATCAGGCCGTGGAAGCCGTCGCCAAAGAGGTGACCAGCCTCGATACCGACCTGCAAACCAAGTTCAACGAACTGACGGCCCGGCAAACGGCGACCGCCAACGCCCTGGCCAACATGACCACCCAGCTCGAGCGCCAGGAAGATTTCAGCCACAAGCGCCAGCCTGCCACCGGTGATGATGGCACCAAGCCAACCAAAACCGATTTTTAAGGGACCCCGATAATGCGCAACGATACCCGTCAGCAATTCGAGCAGTACACCAACCAACTGGCGAGCCTGAATGCCGTCAGCTCGGCCATGGTGCAATTCAGTGTCGAGCCCAGCATCCAGCAAAAGCTGGAAACCAAAATGCAGGAGTCCGTCGACTTCCTCGGCATGATCAACATCGTGCCGGTGGATGAACTCAAAGGGGAAAAGGTCGGCATCGGCATCAATGGCACCATTGCCTCTCGCACCGATACCAGTGGCGGCAAGGCTCGCGTCCCGTTCGACCCGACCGGACTGCAAAACACCAAATACGAGTGCGAAAAGACCAACTACGACACCAGCATCGGTTACGCCAAGCTTGATACCTGGGCCAAGTTCAAAGACTTCCAGATCCGCATTCGCGATGCCATCGTTAAGCGCCAGGGCCTGGACCGCATCATGATCGGCTGGAACGGCAAACTTGCCGCGAAAGATACCGATCGCGTCCAGTTCCCCATGCTGCAAGACGTCAACATCGGCTGGATTGAGCACACCCGCAATGATGCTCCCGCCCAGGTGATGAGCGAAGGGGATGCGGGTACCGGCCATATCTACATCTACCAGCCCAACAGTGAAGCCGACACCAAAGAGGGGGATTACGGCAACCTCGACGCTCTGGTGTTCGATCTGGTCAACAGCAAGATCAAACCCTGGTACCAGGACGACACCGATCTGGTGGTGATCTGCGGTCGCAAGCTGCTGGCCGACAAATACTTCCCCATCCTCAACGAGACCCGGGACAACCAGAACAAGCTGGCCGGTCAGGTACTGGTGAGCCAGAAGCAGATTGGCGGCCTGCTGGCGATCCGCGTCCCCTTCGTCCCGGAAGACACCCTGATCGTCACCCGTCTCGACAACCTCTCCATCTACTGGCAGATCGGCGGCCGCCGTCGCCACCTGGAAGAGCAGCCGAGCCTCGACCGCATCGTCAACTGGGAATCCTCCAACGATGCCTACGTGGTCGAGGATTACGACTGCATCGCCGTCGCAGAAAACATCACGCTGGGCGCCAAACCTGCGCCTGCAGGCGCTTAAGGAGCCACGATGACACCTGCACAACGTCACACCGCCCGCATCATGGCCGCCCTGCAAGGGGCGGCCAATCCCGAGCAGGATCGCGCCGCCGCCAACCAGTACGAACTCCAGCTGATGCAGCTGGCCGAGCACCGCCGCACCCTCAAGGGCATCCAGAGCCTCGAGCGCAAGATTGACGCCAAACGCACCATGCTGGCCACCTACACACCGTGGATTGATGGCCTGCTGGCCGCCGATCGCGGTGGTCAGGATGACGTCATGGTAACCGTGATGCTGTGGCACCTCGACACCGGCGATCTGGCAAGTGCCCTGCCGATGGCTGATTACGTGATCCGCCATGGCCTCAATACCCCGGACCAGTACGAACGCACCGCCCCCACCCTCATCGCCGAAGAGGTAGCCGATACCGCCATCAAGCTGCAAGAGGCGGGCAATGGTCCATCCCTGCCATTACTCAACAGCTACATGAGCATGCTGGCTGACTGCGACATCTTCGACCAGGTACGCGCCAAGTTGCACAAGGCGGTGGGCCGCGCCTGTTATGCCGAAGGGCTCAAGGAGCAAGCGGCAGACCACTACCGCCGCGCCATCGAGCTGCACGACAAGGTGGGCATCAAGCGAGAGCTGGAAGATTTGGTGCGCGAGATCAAAAAGGATAAAGCCGCCGCCGGCCAGCCCGCCAACGAACCGGCACCGCAGCCGGACGCAGAGCCTCAATCCGAATCACAGCCACCCGAACAGCCAGCCCCCGCCCCCGGCGAGGCCAGCTAACCGAGCGAACCCCGCACCCTGGGCGGCTCGGGCCTGACGAATGCCAGCGGCATACCAGACGGCCCGACCACCGCCCAACATGCGGCGCCACCTCAAATCAGGAGCACCATGAGCACCGGATTTTTAGCCACCAACCCGACCCCGGCCGCCACAGAAGAGGGCGACATCACCAGCGCCCCCTTCTGGCCGGCCATCTCGCTCTGCGCGCTGCGCGACACCGTCCGGCTCGATGGCACCATCACCACCGCCCGCCTCACTCATGCCGTGATCGACGCCATCACCAGCGTCAACCGGGATCTGGCCCAGTGGCGCAGCGCCAGAGAAAGTGAAGGTCACGCCACCCTGGCCGCAGTCCCCGCCGAGCCCATCAACGGCGAATCGATATACCTGCACAGCTACCGGCGCGCCGTCTACGCCATGACCCGCGCCAACCTGCTGGAGCGCTACACCGACTACAGCGCCACCGGTGACGGCATCAAAGGGGCCGATGCCAAAGAGATAAGTTCGGATGACCTCTACCGCGATGCCCGCTTTGCCATCCGCGACATCATCGGCACCACCCACACCACGGTGGAGCTCATCTGATGCAACTGCGCAGCCTGCAGGGCGACACCCTCGATCTCATCCTGTTTCGTCACTACGGCTACACCGCAGGCATCACCGAGCAGGTGCTCAACCTCAACCCCGGGCTGGCCGCGCTCGGCCCCATCCTGCCAACCGGCACCCTCATCAACATGCCAGCGGCCCCCACTCAGGCCGAACAGCCGCTGATCCAGCTATGGGACTGACTGTCATGCGACAAAAGAGAACACCGACATGAGCCGCCTCGACGACGAACTCGAACGACTGGCCAACATCAGCGAGCAACAACTGGCTGCCCGCATCCATGCCGCCCGCATTGCGGGCACTGGCCCCCACTACTGCATCGACTGCGACGACCCGATCCCGCAAGAGCGCCGCGAGGCGATCCGGGGCTGCGAGCGCTGCGCCGACTGCCAGACCATCCACGAATTCCAACTCGCCCGCCACTGCGGCAGCAAACGATAGGAGAGCACGATGCCAGAACCGATTTCCTCCAGCGCCGCAACCAGCACCCTCACCGGTCTGGCCTTGCTGTTCACCCTGCCAGGGGTGGATCCCTCCGTGGTGCTCGGCGCACTCACCGGCGCGGTGCTGTTTATCTCGGCCGCCGAAGAGCAGGGGCGCCTGCGCCGGATTGCCCTGTTTGTCGCCTCGTTTATCAGCGGCCTGCTGCTGGCCGGCTTTACCTGCCAACTGCTGGAGGTACTGCTGCCCGACAGCGTCCAGGTCAGCAATGCGATCGGCTCGCTGATCGCCTCCGCCATGATGGTGCGCCTGCTGCAGCTCATCATGCGCAATCAGGATCGGCTACTTGAAGCCTTGTTTAACAAAAGGGGGCAACCATGATCCCGACCACTCCGACCGGTGTGTTTATCTACACCGCCCTTTACGCCCTGGTCTGCGCCGCCATCTTCCTGCAGGTCATGCTGTTTGACCGCAAAGGTGGCGAGTATCGCGCCCTGCCCGCCTGGATGGCGTGGCTGCTCTGCGTGCTGTCAGGCTCCATTCCGCTGCGCTTTCTGTTCGGTGGCATTCCGGTGCCAGATCCGGCCGCCTTCGGGCTCGCCCTCTTCCTGCTGTGCGCCGTGCTCAACACCCGCGGCTCGGTGCACCACCTGCTGCCCCGGGGCAAACCGTCCAGCACCGACCATGCCCGGGATATTTATCGGAGGTACCAGCCATGAGCCTGAAAAAAGGGGATACCGGCACCGCCGTGGCCGACCTGCAACGCCGCCTCACCGCCGCCGGTTATCCGGTGGCTGTCGATGGCTGGTTTGGTGAGGCAACCGAGCAGGCGCTGATCGCCTTCCAGCGGGATTACATGATTGCCGCCATCGGTCAGGCGGGCCCGCGCACCCTGACCGCACTGCTCGGCAGTGAGCGCGGCAACCAGCTGACCATCAACCACATGCAGGCCGGCGCCGATCTGATGGCGGTACCGCTGGCCACCATGGCCACCGTTGCCCAGGTCGAGAGCATCGGTGAAGGCTTCACCCAAGCCATGCGCCCCGTGGTGCTGTTCGAGCGGCATGTGTTCTACAAGCAGCTCACCAAACATCTGGGCAAGGCGGCCGCCGACCAGTTGGCCGCCCATTACCCCAACCTGGTCAACCCCAAGCGCGGCGGCTATGCAGGCGGCGCAGCCGAGTGGGAGCGGCTGCAACTGGCCATCAGCCTGAATAAGGATGCCGCCATTGAGTCGGCCAGCTGGGGCATGTTCCAGATCATGGGCTACCACTGGCAGCCACTGGGCTTTGCCTCTGCCAGCGACTGGCAGGCGGCCATGCAGCGCAGCGAGGTCGAACACCTCACAGCCCTGTGCCGCTTTATCCAGCAAGACCCCGCCATGCACAAGGCACTGCAGGGGCGAAAGTGGGCGGATTTCGCCCGCCGCTACAACGGCCCGGCGTTTAAGGAGAACGAATACGACACCAAGCTGGCCAAGTGGTTTGCGCACTTCACCAAGGTCTATCAGGTGCAGGAGGTGGCCAATGTGGCGTGAGCTGCTGGGCTCGCCCCTCAGCTGGTTGCTGCTTGCGTTGGCTGTCGCCCTTGGTGGCTGGGGCTGGTCAGCCCGCTCGGCGGCCAAGGCCAAAGGGGACGTCACCACCTTGCAAACCAGTCTCAAGGCAGCCGACGAGAAAACCAGAGAGGCCGAGCGGCGCGAGCAGCTTAAAGAGACCGCCATCGCCACCCTCACCCGGGAACTGACCACCCAGGCACAAGCGGCGCAGCAGCTGCAGGGTCAGCTCGACCAGCTGGCGCAGGCTGCTGCTACCCGCGCCGACACCATCAAGAGGCTCAAACGTGAAAATGCCGAACTCAAGGCTTGGGCTGATCGCCCTCTGCCTGATCCTGTTATCAGGCTGCTCCAGCGCCCCGCCCTCACCGGCGCCGCAGATTATCAGGCTCACCTGTCCGGCCCCGAGCCCCTGCCAGCTGCCGCCGGCGGCACCGCGCAATAACGGCGACTTGCTCGACCAGCTGAGCCAGACCGAGGCCGCCTGGGCCAGTTGCGCCGCCAAGGTCGATAGCCTCATCACCTGCCAGACACGACAACAAGGGAGTGAAGATGGAAAAGCCAAAACAGATACGTGAGGTGCTGACCCGCTGCGTGCCACACCTCAAGACCAACCCGGACAAGCTGCACATCTTTATCGCCCCGGGCAATATCGAAAGCACCGGCGCCCGCTCCCTCTCGTTCGAGTGGCAATACCCCCTCACCATCGGCATTGAAGACTTTGCGGGCCACCCGGATCAGATCATGGTGCCGCTGCTGGCCTGGCTGCGCCAACACCAACCCGAGCTGATGACCAACGACGAGTTGCGCAAGGATGGCATCACCTTCGAGGCCGAATACCTCGCCAACGACCTGATGGATCTCATCATCACCGTCAAGCTGACCGAGCGGGTCAAGGTATGGCAGAACGAACAGGGGATAGGCTGGGAACATCTGCCAGAGCCACCGGAAGACCCTTATGACGGCATCACCTGGGAGCTCTTTATCAACGGGGAACCGCAGCCATGGCCACCGACGACCTGAACCGGCTGATCAGCTGGGCCGATGCTTTGCTGGCCAGCATGACACCGGCCGCCCGCCGGCAACTGATGGGGGAAATGGCCCGTAACCTGCGCGCCAGCCAGAGCAAACGGATCAGAGCCAACATCCAGCCGGATGGCAGTCCCATGACCCCGCGCAAGCCGCTCAAAAAGCTGGCGAAAAAACGCGTTGCAACCCGCCGCAAGATGTTTCAGCATCTGGTCAGCCCCCGCTGGCTCAAGGCGACCAACACCGAACATCAAGCCGTGGTCGAATTTGTCGGCTCGGCCAACCGGCTCGCCACCATTCACCAGTACGGCCTCAAAGACCGCATCAAGGGCCGCGAAATCAGTTATCCCGCGCGTGAGCTGCTAGGGATTACTACTGAGGAGGTGGAGCACTTGGAAGAGCTGCTGCTGGTCCATATGACCAAATAGAAGGTTGTCGAGCGAAGCTGCAACCCATACGATATGACGCAAACTCTATCGTATGAGGCAAGGATGAATCAGCGCTCTGAACTGCGGCAGCGGCTACGCCAACAAGCCCAGAAAATGAAGACAAAGCCAGTCAAATCCCCTGAGCGCACTCTCGTTCTGGTGCAGATCGCTTTGGCACTCTTACCACTACTGACGGCTTGTATCTATCTGTTTGGAATGAGTCGGCATATGGGGTATCTAGATTTTTTTCATGTAGATAGCAGCGAATTTCCACTATCAACGGAGCAAAACTTGTTAATGGGCGTCATCGCATTAATGAGTAATTTGCTGCCTTTCATCTTCTACCCTCTCGCATTCGTAGGCACCCTGATGATACTGGGGGCAATTATCGCATTAACGTTCAGATTGATAAAAAGGTGCTCAGACCATCTTCGCGCACGTGCTTTAAACATCGGTCACAGAGAAGGCATGCTTAGGTTCTTCAGAGCCCTATTTAAATACGCTATGCAACCTGGCGAGGCTAAATGGCTTGCGAGGGCATTTGACACAATTTCTACCTGGTACCTTCGCTTCTGTTGCGTATTAATCGTCTGCGTAATGATTTTTGGATTGTCATTTGTCAGCCTTCGTGATGGAGAGGCGGCGGCCAAAAAGCAAATTGAAGCTATGCTACAAGGAAAAACACATATTGCTGAACAGCTCATCTACGCCAAACATCCAGAGGGTATCCCCGCACTGCGCATCGCCTGCAACGCGACCCAATGCACCTTCTGGACGGAGAAAGACGGCACCATCTACCTGCGGCATGACCAGATTGATAGCGTGACCATCCCTCCGAAACCAGACAGTAAAGAGCAATCCCCTGGCGAGAAGGCCAGCTGAACGTGCTCAGGTGAGTTAGGTAAGAGCCCTGTGGGGCGTCGGCCGCTACTACAAAGCACTCTGCATATATACGCAGCTCTATTACCAATTTCAAAATGACAAGTATTAATTAACGCATTAATAAATAGCCAGGCAATTTAAAACAGGAAAATCAATTCATGTTACTCTCTAAATTTTATTCTTTTGAAAACTACCATGTGTCAGCTTTTAATGAGTATTCCGCTTGGTTTTCTAAACCATATGCGTTCAATGACCCCTTTGAAGGTAACTATAAATTAGACCTATCCGATATATCCATTGAGCATTTTATTTCTATAATTTTCCATGACATCGATGATGCGAAGTTAAACCCATATCATGACTTTTTCAAAAAAGTCCTAATAGAACAACAGGTTGATAAGAACACAGCAATAAAGATATTAACACCAATACTGTACGATAGTACGATGAAGCACAAAGAAGACTTAATAAATCAAATGTCAATACTCGTGAAGTCTGTACAAGATGCTTTCAAAAATAGTGGTGTATGTTGTTTTTTTAGTGGCGAAACCAATAGGGCAATTAATAATCCAATGATGTGGGGTCATTATGGTAATGGCCTTAGGGGGTTTGCTATTTCTTTCGAACCAGTAGACGGTTCCATTTTTGAAGAGCAAAATCTTTCTTCTTTATTTGTTAACTACAGTAATACGCCTCCGACATTTTCCCCCTTGGAAATTGCAGTTCGATTTATGTCAACAAGTGATTCGGCATTGAAGAGTGAATTAGTAAAGGCTTTACTAGAAATCACTCACACAAAAGGCTGCCATTGGGTTGCAGAACGAGAATTCAGATTTTCATGTAAAGAAGGTAATCGTCTTGTTAAATATAAAAAAGGGGTGATGAAATCATTATACATTGGCGATAAAATGGATTCATGGCAGAAAGCCACTTTGATATCTATAGCCAAAAATAATGGCGTCGAAAATATATACACAGCATCAACAAGCCATGAGACCTACGACATTATACTGAAACAAATATAACCTCCCGGAAAATTCACTAAATTATTCACAGTGAATAAACCATTCTGAATTAAATGCTCTTAGTATAGCCATTGTGTAATGCCATCACACAATGACCCTTCGTCGCTTTCCCGGCCATTGCCCAAAACAATGGCCCCATGCAACCGACCCCGACCGAACTCAAACGCCTGATCGACAACCTGATCCGCATTGGCACTGTTACCGCCGTGCGCTCCGGGGAGTGTCGCGTCAAAACCGGCAACATCACCACCAACTGGCGGCCCTACACCACAGAACGGGCCGGGGCTAACCGTACCCGCCACCGCCTGAGCCTGGGCGAGCAGGTGATCCTGCTCTCCGTCAGCGGCGATCTTCGCAATGCCTATATCGTCGGCCGCCTCAATGTTGACAACTTCCCCGAACCGTTGGCCGAAGATGACAACCCGGATCTCGACCGCACCGAATACGCCGATGGCGCGGTGATCGAATACAACCCGGCAACCGGTGAGCTCAGCGCCACCGGCATCAAGCAGGCCACTATCGTCGCCAGTGTCAGCGTGACTCTCGATACCCCCAAGACCATCTGCACCAACCAGCTGCAGGCCAAGCGCCTCATCTGTGACACCGCCAAGGTGGGCGACATCGAGGTGACAGAGCACAGCCACAAAAACGTGCAGCCGGGCGATGGCACATCAGGGGGCCCGGTATGAACTGGCTCGGTATGAATGCCGCCAATGGCCGCGCCATCAGCGCCAGCGACCACATCATCCAGTCGGTGCGTGACATCCTCATCACCCCGGTGGGTTCGCGGGTGATGCGCCGCGACTACGGTAGCGAGCTCTTTTACCTCATCGACATGCCCCAGCATCAGGCCACCCGCCTGCGCCTGATGGCTGCCACCGTGCAAGCCCTTATCAACTGGGAACCCCGCATCACCATCACCCGCGTCGATGTGCTGGGTGGCGGCATGGATGGCGCCCTCACCATCGAGCTCACCTGGCAGCGCAAAGATGGCGGCGTGCCCGATTCAAAAACAGAAAGTGCCTCCATCACCATCCCCACAGGAGCAGCCAGTTGAGCACCATTACCCTCTCCCAACTGCCACAACCCGACGTGATCGAACTACTCGATTACGAGACCATCCTCGCCGAGCGCAAGGCGTACCTCATCAGCCTCTATCCGGCCGACCAGCAGCAAGCCATCACCGCCACTCTGGCGCTCGAATCCGAGCCCATCACAAAGCTACTGCAGGAGAATGCTTATCGGGAGCTGATCTTGCGCCATCACATCAACGATGCTGCCGTGGCCAACATGCTGGCGTGGGCCAAGGGGAACGACCTCGACAATCTGGTGGCCAACTGGAATGTAAAACGCCTCACCATTCAACAGGGTGAACCGAGTGCCACCCCGCCGGTACCCGAGATCAAGGAAGATGACGAAGCGCTGATCCTGCGCGCCCTGATGGCGTGGGATGGGCTGAGTGTCGCCGGTCCGACCGGGGCCTATGAGTATTTCGCCCTCTCGGCTGATGGCAAGGTGGCAGACGCCAAAGGTTCAAGCCCATCGGGAGCAGTGGCCATCGTCACCATCCTCAGCACAGAAGGGGACGGCACCGCTGACGCGGCGCTGATCGCCAAGGTCACCCAAGCCCTCAGCCACGAAGACAAGCGCCCGGTGGGCGACCGGCTTACCGTACAAAGCGCCGGAATTATTCATTACACCATCAACGCTCGGTTGCACGTCAGCAGCCAGGGCGCCGAGGCGAATGTGATCCTGCAGGCCGCCCGCGATCGGCTTGCCGCCTTTATCAATCCGCACCGCCGTATCGGGGTCGAAGTACCCCGTTCAGCTATCGATGCCGCCCTGCATGTGCAGGGGGTTACCAAGGTCGATCTGCCGGGATGGAGCGATATCACCCCGAGCCCAACCCAAGCTGCCTACTGCACCGCCTTCACCGTGGAGCTGGCCGTATGAATAACCTGTTGCCACCCAGCTCCACCCGCACTGAGCGCAATCTGGCTGCCACCGGTGACCAAGCGATGCAGTTACCGATCCCGTTTCGCTCACTCTGGTCACCCTGGACCTGCCCCACCCACCTGCTGCCCTATCTGGCCGCCAGCTGGAGCGTCGATCGCTGGGATGACAAGTGGCCAGAGGCTACCCAGCGCCAAGTGATCGCCAACAGCTACTTCGTCCATAGCCGCAAGGGCACCATCGGTGCAATCCGCCGGGTGGTTGAACCGCTCGGCTATCTGATCCGGGTGCTGGAGTGGTGGCAAGAGACCCCACAAGCCACCCCGGGCACCTTCAAACTCGATATCGGAGTACTCGACACCGGCATCACCGAGGCGATGTATCAGGAGCTTGAACGGCTTATCGCCGACGCCAAACCCATGACCCGCCATCTGACGGGGCTGGCCATCAGCATGGAAACCCGTGGCCCGCTCTATCTGGGGGCAGCCTGCTACCAGGGCGACGAGCTGACCATCTACCCCTACAGCCCCGAGGCCATCGAGATCCTTGGCCAGCAGTGGCACGGCGGCGCCCTGCACACCCTCGACACCCTGACCATTCACCCGCAACAGACAGGAGGTGCCCATTAATGAGTGCCATCTATTTCGCCATCCCCACCCATGCGGGACAGGCCAAAATCGCCAACGCCATCGCGCTGGGCGTACCGCTCAAAATCACCCAGATGGCGGTGGGCGATGGCAACGGCCAGCCAGTCACTCCCAACCCGGCACAGACCGCCCTGGTACGGGAACTACGCCGTGCCCCCCTCAATACCCTGTTTCAAGACCCGCTCAACCCAGCGCAACTGGTGGCCGAGCAGATCATCCCCGAGAACGTTGGCGGGTGGTGGATCCGCGAGGTTGGTCTCTATGACGAAACGGGCACGCTGATCGCCATTGCTAACAGCCCGGACACCTACAAGCCCCAGTTATCGGAAGGGTCTGGCCGTACCCAGACCATCCGCATGGTGCTGATCGTCAGCGACACCAGCGCGGTCGAGCTCAAAATTGACCCGTCCGTGGTGCTGGCCACCCGCAAATATGTCGATGATGTGATGAAGGCACACCGGGAGAGCCGCGATCACCCTGATGCCAGCGAGACAGCAAAGGGGTTTTCACGTTTTGCCACCCAGACTGAAGTCAATGAATCCACCGCCGCCAATCAGAAAGCGGATGCGGTGGTCACGGTAAAAAACCTATGGGGATGGGTAAAGCAGGCTAGCGAAACTGTGCTGGGTATGATGAAGGTTGCAACGCAGGAGCAGACCGAAGAAGGAACCGCCGATGATGTCTCCATCACCCCAAAAAAACTCGTATTCGGGTTCACCGTACTGCTTGCAGATAACGGTTATATCCGGCTTCCAAAGTGGCTAGGCAGTTTCGTTATCCAGTGGGGAGTCGTATCCAGCAACGCATCAGGTGATTGCATTATTACGTTCCCAGATGCCCATAAGAGCGGGTGCTTCTGCGTCATCCCTGTCTCGGGTTCGAACATGAATGCGGCCTATGCATTCTCGACCAAGACCTTGACCCAGGCCAGTGTCCCTATGTTCAACACAGTTACGGGCGCAAAGTCAGGCCCTGGTCACAACATTCAATATGTGACGTTTGGACGGTAACCATGACCATTTTTGCAGCACAGAGCACCAGCGGATTCTATGAATCTGACATCCACTCGAACATCCCGGCCGATGCCGTTGAAATCACCTATGAGCGCCATGCAGAACTATTGGCAGGATTGACCCAGTCAAAGGTGATTGCCTGGCAGGATGGTTATCCATGTCTGAAAGACATGGCCCCCCCCTCTACCGAGCAACTACTGGTCGCAGCCAAAATAGAGCAAACTCAGCGCCTGCGTCTGGCGTCAGATGTCATCCTGCCACTCTCCTATCTGGAGCAGTCCAACGCATTAACCGCTGCTGAAGTCATCAATCTGCAGAATTGGCGAGAGTACAGCGTGAACGTAAGTCGAGTTGACCAGCAACCAAGCTGGCCAGCGTCGCCGCAGTGGCCAACCGAACCGGATACGGTCATCTAACCAGCCAACACCCCGCCCTGTTCAGGGTGTGTCGTTACTGCCACTCGTCACCCCCTTGTCACCGCCTCTCCAGTGTATCCACGCCAGATACACTGGCCGCCGCTCGCCTGCGATCCCCTGCCCCTGCATCCTGACCCTGTTCACATCACCTGCATTACCTACTCAAAGAATGCTCCGTCCGGACAACAGGAGAACCTATGGCACTGGACCAATTCCACCACGGCGTGCGCGTCGTCGAAGCGACCGAGGGTACCCGTACCATCCGCACCGTCGCCACGGCGGTGATCGGCATGGTCTGCACCAGCGAAGACGCCGACGCCACCTACTTCCCCCTCGACAAGCCTGTGCTGATCGCCAACCTGCCAGCGGCCATCGCCAAGGCGGGCAGCGAGGGGAACCTCAAGCGCTCGCTGCAAACCATCTATGACACCGTCAACACCATCGTCATCGCCGTGCGCGTGGCCAAAGGCACTGACGCGGCAGCCCTCACCAGCAGCATCATCGGCACCATCAAGCCCGATGGCAGCTATACCGGCCTCAAGGCGCTGGAGCGGGCCACCCCGGCCACCGGCGTCAAGCCGCGCATCCTCTGCGTGCCGGACAACTGCACCCTGCCGGTGTCCACTGCGCTGGCGGGCATGGCCAAGAAACTGCGCGCCTTTGCTTATGTACCGACCATCGCCGAGACCGTCGAAGCCGCGCTGGCCTACCGTGAAAACTTCTCCAGCCGTGAGCTGATGCTGGTGCATGCCGACTGGACGGCGTGGGACGTTGCCGCCAATGCCAGCATCAAGCTCGATGCCTGCCTCAAGGCTGCCGCCATGCGGGCACTGATCGACAAAGAGATTGGCTGGCACAAGACCCTGTCGAACGTCGGCGTGACCGGGGTCGATGGCATGACCAAAAGCCTGTTCTGGGATCTGCAAGACCCCGACACCGAGGTCGGCCTGCTCAACGCCAACGAGGTCACCGCCCTGATCCGCTCTGACGGCTTTCGCTATTGGGGCAACCGCACCTGTTCCGATGATCCCCTATTCGCCTTCGAGAACTACACCCGCACCGCCCAGATCCTGGCTGACACCATGGCCGAGGCCCACATGTGGGCCAACGACAAGCCGCTGCACCCTTCCCTGGTCAAAGACATCGTCGAAGGGATCAAGGCCAAGGGGCGTGAGCTGGTGAACGGCGGTTACTTGCTCGGGTTTGACTGCTGGTACAACGAGGAGCTCAACGACAAGGACACCCTCAAGGCGGGCAAACTGCGCATTGATTACAACTACACCCCGGTGCCGCCGCTTGAAGACCTCGGTTTCATCCAGCGCATCACCGACCACTACCTGATCGACTTCGGCGCCCGCGTCGCGGCCGCAGCATAAGGAGCCCCCATGGCACTGCCACGCAAACTCAAACGCCTGAACGTCTTTCTCAACGGCGAGAACTGGGTGGGTGAAGCGGAAGATTTCACCCCGGCCAAATTGACCCGCAAGTTTGAAGCCTATCGCGGCGGCGGCATGGGCGGCGCCGTCAACATCGATATGGGCCTCGATGACAGCGCCCTCGATGTCTCATTCACCTTCGGCGGCTATGGCGAGCCCCTGCTGCGCTGCATGGGGGAACCCAAGGCCGACGGCACCATGGTGCGCTTTGCCGGCTCGGTGCAGGGCGACGACACCGCCGAGGTGGTACCCGTCGAGATCATCTGCCGTGGCCGCTTCAAAGAGCTCGACCGCGGCACCCTCAAGGCCGGTGACAACTCCCAGGCCAAGGTCGGCATGGTCAACACCTACTACAAGGAGACCATCAACGGTCAGGTGATCCATGAAATCGACCTCATCAACATGATTGAGATCGGCCCCGATGGCGTCGACCGCATGGCCGAGCACCGCAAAGCCCTCGGCCTCTAACCCCTTCTCTCATCCAATGGGCGGTCCTTATCCAACCAATAAGTGCCGCCCTCACCACATCACCAGGAACCCAGACCATGGAAAACAAAACCGTTACCCTCGACCAAGCCATCCAGCGCGGCGACACCACACTCACCGAGATCCAGCTGCGCAAGCCCAAGGCGGGCGAAATGCGTGGCCTCAATATGACCGATGTGGTGCAGATGGACGTCAACGCCCTCACCAAACTGCTACCCCGCATCACCACCCCCATGTTGACCGAAGCCGAAATTGGCAACATGGATCCGGCTGACCTGATGCAACTGGGCAGCGAGGTAAGCGCTTTTTTGGTACCGAAGAGAATGGCCTACCTCATTGCGTAGACGAGGTGATGGCCGATCTGGCCATCATCGCCCACTGGCCGCCGTCCGAGATGGCGGCCATGGAGATCAGCGAGCTGATGGGCTGGCACCAACGCCTCGTTGAGACTCACAACCGCATCAACGGGGCAGAACAACAATGAACCCTCTCAAACTTCAAATCCTGCTTAATGGGATAGACAAGCTCACCGCCCCCCTCAAGGCAGCCAGCGGCCAGAGCCGCATCACCGCCAAAGACCTGGTCGACACGAAAAAGCGCATCAAGGAGCTGGAAGCCCAGAGCGGCCAGATTGATGGCTATCGCACCCTCGGCCAGCAGATTGGCGCAACCCGCGCCCAGCTGACCCAAGCCCAGCGCGACGCCCAGCAGATGGCGCAGCAGTTCGCCAAGGTCGAGCAACCGACCAAGGCCATGACTCGCGCCATGGAGCAAGCCAAGCAGAAGGTGCGCGACCTCTCCCAGCAAGAGCGGGAAATGGTCGCCCGTCACGGTAGCCTGAAACGGGCCATGAGCGAGGCAGGCATCAACACCAAACAGCTGGGCCAGCACCAGCGCCAGCTCAAAAGCGACATGGCCGCAGCCAACAGCCAGCTCGACCAGCAGCGGGCCAAGCTGGGGCAACTGGCCGCCCAGCAAAAACGCCTCAACCAGATCAAAGCCAACTACGACAAAACCATGTCGATGCGCGGCACCCTGGCGGGCTATGGCGCTGCGGGTATGGCCACCGGGGCCGCCGCCATCTACAAAGGCACTAATATCGCGGGCAAGGCGATGGGCTTTGATGTCGATATGTCCAAGGTGCAGGCGATCACCCGGCTGAACAAAGAGAGCAGCGAACTGGCCGCCCTGCGGGCTCAGGCGCGGGAGCTCGGCGCCAATACCGCCTTCACGGCAGGCGAAGCGGCGCAGGGCCAGGGCTTTCTGGCCATGGCCGGTTTCACCCCCAAGGCAATCCGTGACGCCATGCCAGGGGTGCTCGATATCGCCAAGGCTGGCGGCGTCGAGATTGCTGCCGCCGCTGACATCGGGTCCAACATCCTGACCGGCTTCAAGCTGCCGGCTAACCAGATGAACCGCTTGGGGGATGTGATGGTCGGCACCTTCACCCGTGCCAACGTCGACTTGCAGATGCTGGGTGAAACCATGAAATACGTGGGGCCGGTAGCCGCAGGGCTCGGGGTCGACCTTGAAACCGCCTCCGCCATGGCGGGCAAGCTGGGGGATGCGGGTATTCAGGGCAGCATGGGCGGTACCGCCATCCGCGCGATTCTCGGTCGCTTGGCCTCCCCGCCCAAGGCGGCGAACGATGCGCTGGCCGCCCTCAACGTCAAGACCGCCAATGCGGCGGGCAACCTGCGCTCGTTGCCCGATATCCTGGACGAGCTCTACAAGAAAACCAGCAAGATGGGGGACGTCACCCGCTCGGGCTACTTCAAGGCCATCGCCGGCGAAGAGGCGTTTGCCGCCCTGACCGTGCTGACCGAGCAGGCAGGTTCCGGCAAGCTGCAGGAGCTGATCGCCACGTTGAAGCAAACCCAGGGGGAAGCGGGCAAGGTCGCCAAGGTGATGGCCGATAACGCCATTGGCGACCTGGACAACCTCACCTCCGCCTGGGATGACGTGGGGATCCAGATGATGGAGACCGAGAACGGCCCGCTACGTGGCATTATCCAGCGCGTCACCGAAATCATCCAGGTCACTGGCGACTGGATGAGGGCAAACCCAGAGCTCACCTCGACCTTGACCCGTATCGCGGCGGTCACCGCCGTAGCGGCTGCCGCTGGCGGGTCACTGCTGCTGATTGTGGCGGGTCTGCTGGGGCCACTGGCCGCCATCAAAATGGGGCTTTCTACCCTGCTGGTCTATGGCGGCCCGTTGCTGACCTTCATCAAGGTGCTGACCATGGGCATGGTCAGGCTCGGCATTGCCATGCTTACCACCCCGCTCGGCTGGTTCATCATGGGGATTGCGGCGATCGCTGCCGGTGCCTACCTGCTCTACAAAAATTGGGATGGGGTCACCAAGTGGTTCAGCGACCTATGGGCCCAGTGCAAGGCCCCTGCCCTCGCCTTCTGGGAACTCCTGAAAGAGCTCTTCTCATGGACCCCCATCGGCATGCTGATCATGCACTGGAACGAGATCTGGGCCTTCTTCGATACCCTGCCAGCAGGGGCCGCCAACAAGGGTAAGGCCATCATCGACGGCCTGATTGGCGGCATCAGTGCCAAGTGGGAGAGCTTGAAGAACAAGATAAAGGCCCTCACCGACCTGCTGCCGGACTGGATGAAGGGGGGCGGCTCGGTCACCGCCAACGTCAATCCGTCCGGCTACCTCACCGGTAACTACAACACCCCGGCCACGGCGGGCGGTTCGGGATACGGCCCGCGCATCGTCACCCCGGTGCGGCCGGTGGCCAGAGGCAGCACCACCACCCAGATCCACACCCCGATCAGTATCACCCAGCAGCCGGGACAATCAGCCACCGATGTGGCGAAAGAGGTGAGCCGCGAACTGGATCGGCGCGAACGGCAGGCGGCCGCCAGTGGCCGCGCTTCCCTGACCGACCGCAACTAAGGAGCAACCACCATGATGATGACCCTGGGCTGGTTCGTGTTTATGCGCTCGACCGTGGCCCCGCAATCCCAACAAGACGAAAAATCATGGCGCCACCCGGGCAATAATCGGGTCGGCGCCCGCCCCTCATATCAGTACCTCGGGCCAGATGACGAACTCAGTCACTTAAGCGGGGTGCTCTATCCAGAGCTCACCGGCGGCCCAGTCTCCCTCGATATGCTCAATAGCATGGGCGACAGTGGCCAAGCCTTCCCCTTAATCCAGGGGGATGGCGTGATGCGTGGCTCGTTCGTGATAGAGGGGATCAGCACCACCCGCAGCGAGTTCTACCAGGATGGCAGCGCCCGAAAAATCGAGTTCAGCATCAAGCTGAAACGGGTCGATGACAACGACAGCTCCCTCGGCAATACCTTGCTAGGTCGCACTGCGGGCAACCTGCTGGGTAAATTGGGCGTTGGCAAGCTGCTGAACACGGTGGGCGGCAACCTTGGGGGGCTGCTCTGATGGGGGCATTCGACCAGTTCGGTACCCGCTTGGCTGAAAACCTTGGTATCACCAGCCAGCTGGATGCCCTGAGCCAGCAGCATCCTGTGCCCGCCTATCAGGTGCGGGTCGATGGCAGCGATGTCTCGGGCACCCTGCGCCCACGCCTGATGCACATGACCATCACCGATAACCGGGGCTTTTCGGCCGACACCATCGAGATCGCCCTCGATGACAGCGACGGCAAGCTGGCCATGCCGCGCCGTGGGGCCTCCCTGCAAGCCAGCATCGGCTGGCAAGGCGGCCCACTGGTCGATAAAGGCACCTTCAAAATTGACGAGGTGGAGCATGGCGGCGCGCCGGATGTACTCACCATCAGGGGCAAGTCGGCAGACCTGCGCGGCGGCATGAACAAACTGCGCGAGCGCAGCTGGCACTTCGAGACCATCGGCGCCATCGTGGAGCAGCTTGCAGCCCGCTATGGCCTGACCCCGAGCGTCGGCGACGCCTTCAAGGGGATGGTGATCGACCACATCGACCAGACCAACGAGAGCGATCTGGCCTTTCTCACCCGCTTGGCGACCGAGCAGGATGCCATTGCCACCGTCAAATCTGGCCGCCTGATGTTTATCAAAGCAGGCAACGGCACCACCGCCAGCGGCAAGCTACTCCCTGCCATCACCATCACCCGCCAGGACGGCGATCAGCACCAGTTCTCGGTGGCAGACCGCGACGCCTACACCGGCGTCATCGCCTACTGGCAAGACAACAAGGCTGCCGAAAAGAAGAAAATCGAGGTGAAGCGCAAGCGAAAGACCAAACCGAAGGAGGAACGACCGCTACCACCGGGAGTGGTAGTCAACAAGAAGGAGAACGAGCTGCTGGTTGGTGACAGTGAGAACGTCAAGGAGCTGCGCCACGTTTACGCCAGCCAGAGTAACGCCATGCGGGCCGCCCGGGCAGAGTGGGAAAAGCTGCAGCGCGGTGTGGCCGAATTTCAGATCACCCTGGCCAAAGGCCGACCAGAACTTTACCCGGAACAACCCACCACGGTCAGGGGCTTCAAACCACAAATCGACGAGGCTGACTGGCTACTCACCCAGGTGGTGCACGACCTCACCGATCAGGGATACACCAACCGCCTGCAACTCGAAGTGAAACTTGCAGAGCTGCCGGAGTGATGTCTGGATGCGAGAAGGGCCCCACAATGTGGGGCCCTTCTCATTCTGCCTGACAACGCACCGAGACATGGCCAGGGAAAGGCGCCGCATGAAGTGCACCGTCAGGCAGAGCGGCATCATACAAGAAGATCCTGTTACTCAACATTACAGGAAGGGTGAACCGCTTAAAAAAGCGCTGTCGCCACTTTGTCGCCATTTAGGCAAAAGAAAAAGGCCACTATTTCTAGTGGCCTTTCGTAACTCTTTGATTTTAATGGTGCCCGAGGCCGGAATCGAACCGGC